>CAZKOQ010000286.1:0-4687 GCA_964554425.1 uncultured Pirellulales bacterium
CCGCAGCGTCCTGCCGCTTCTACGCTGCACATTCCATGTCATCGGAAGAAAGTAGCTGACCTTCTTGGCAATTAAATCGTGAGCCAGCGCCTTTTCGTTTCTGCTTTTGGTGTGCGCAACCCACCACCGACCGGCAAAATCCCGTATCGTTGTTACCTCAGGCCAGATAATAGGCGGATTTTCAGTGACCTTCAGCAATTCCGTTCTCCCACAAAACGTCAATATATGTCAACTGGCTCATCTCAAATTTCCATTGTGAGTTTTATACCGGCAACCGGCAATCAACAATCTAAAGTTGACAGCAGCCAATCTATTAAAATGGCCCAACCAGTTTAGACCTACTGGCCTGATATGTCAAATCAATTGCCTCTTTATCATTGGCTGATTTCTCTTGACTATTGTTCGTCTTTTGTTTATCATTAATAAAATATCTTAAAACTGTCACCCCTTCGACAAGCTCAGGGCAGGCTCTGAGCGAAGCGAAGGGTCTGGCGTGGCAGAAAGGGAGATTCCTCGCGGAGTTTATCCTCGAGCGAAGCGAAGGACTCGGAATGACATTTTGCTTTTTGAGATAGTTTCTAAATTGCCCGTTTGCAATATTGGTGATATATCAGGAGAAAGAATGGTTAAGTCGAAATCTTTGGCAAATCGAATGGACGCGATATGTGTCTTATTCACTTGTATTGGCAGACGGGTCTCCTTACTCAATAGCTTTCGCCTCGCCGCTAAGCAGCTTAAGCTAAACGCCTCATTTTACGGCACAGACACCACACCCCTTAGTTCCGCCATCCAGTTGTGTGACAAAGGTTTTCTCGTTAAGCCGACCACGCACCCCGGCTATATCAAAGAGCTTCTTTCAATCGTAAAAACAAATCGCATAACGCTGCTCGTTCCCACCGTTGACCTTGACCTTAAACTTTTGGCCGAGAACGGGGCAAAATTCGCCGCAATCGGCTGTCGAGTGCTTGTTTCATCACCGCAGGTTGTGAGTATCTGTCAGGACAAAAGAAGGACGTATAGGTTTCTGCAAAAAAATGGCTTTGATACCCCTGCCACTATGAGCATATCTGCTGCTCTTTCTAAGAAGAAACTAAGCTACCCCTGTTTCCTCAAGCCCTGGGATGGCTACGCCAGCAGGGGCAACGCCATCGTCCACAATCGTCAGGAGCTGAAGTTATTCGCAAAAAGAATCCCTAATCCGATATGTCAGCAATACATCAAAGGAGCCGAACACACCTGCGATGTCTATGTTGACTTTAATATGAAGGTCCGCTGCGTCGTCCCAAGAAGGCGCATCGAGATAAGAGCCGGCGAAATTAGTAAGGGTCAGGTCGTAAAGAACCCATACATTATGAGCGAGACCGCAAGGTTGGTTGAAACGCTCGGCGCAGGCCCGGGCGTCATAACTTTACAATTGTTCTTAATTAAAAAAGATGATGAAGTCAAATTCATCGAAATAAACCCGCGATTTGGCGGCGGCGCTCCGCTCTCAATAAAGGCAGGGGCGAACTTCCCAAAATGGATTCTCCAGGAGCTGCTCGGCCAAAAACTTAACATTCGATTCGATGGCTTTAAGGACGGCCTCATTATGCTCCGTTATGACAGCGAGGTCTGGCTCCAAAATCCCAAATTGAAAATAGTAAATCGTAAATAGTAAATCCATTAGATGGTTACAGTCAAATACTCTGTGGTTCTCTCGAACCTCATCGTTCCTCCATACACAGCCGGGATGAGTAACACATCTCCCGCCCTAAATTCCACAGCATCTACACCACCCCCACAAATTATACCTTGCCCTGATACGATAATAAGTGTCTTCATCTCGCCCTCTGGCAGGAGCGCTTCGCTGCCTTTATCCTGATTGGCTTTATCCACCTTGAAATACTCGCAATCTATTAACCGCTCTGCTGTTGTAACGGAAAGTTTGTCAACGCCATGCTCGAAGTGTATGCTTTCGAGCGCTTCTTCGATGTGCAATTCTCTTTTCTTGCCATTTTTGTCAATTCTATTCCAATCAAAAACCCGATAGGTGGTGTCGGAAGGCGTTTGAATCTCGGCTATTAAAATCCCGCCTCCAATACTGTGGGCTGTCCCCGCAGGAAGATAATGACACTCGCCCGCTTTAACGGACACCTTCATAAGTAGCTCTGCGACATTTCCTTTACTAATCGCCTCGACAAATTTCTCTTTTGTAACACCTTTTTTTACACCCTTATAAATCACCGCACCAGGTTCAGCGGATATGATATACCAGCACTCTGTCTTCGGCTCGCCCTTGCCTAACCGCTTGCAAGTTTTGGCATCCGGGTGAACCTGCACACTCAGGACATCCTCAGCATCAAGAAATTTTATTAACAGCGGGAACGTCCCTGCAAATTTCTCATTCCCCATAATTTCTTTAGGATACTTTTTAATCGCCGAGTGGAGGGTTTGGCCTGTTAACTCGCCATTTATAATTATGGATTTATCCTCCGGCAAATCAGCAAGCTCCCAGCTTTCGCCGATTTTTTCGCCCGCAGGTATGTCCTTACCAAAAACTTCTCGCAGTTTTTGCCCGCCCCAAATCCGCCACTTATATATCGGCTTAAACTTCAACGGATACGCTTTCATAGCAGGTATTCTAACCGCATCCTCCCTTATTGTCCATACCATCAACTGCCCAATCGTCTCACACGGTGTTGTTTAGCCCTTGTCCACCATTCGTGTGGCGGAGTCGCCAGCACGGTGATGAACCACACAATACGACTCTGTCATTCCCGTGAAAACGGGAATCCAGATATTTAGCCCCACAAGCCTGCCCTCGAACGTCTTAATCGGGGGTTATAGGCGGGGTTGCCCGCGTTTTTTCTTGACTTCAAATAAATGGATGGTTATCATTGAATTTATAATTCGCCCCACAATGGGCACTAAACTTTTAAGGAGGCGGAAAATGAGAACTCATTTAATTCGCGCAATAACAATAGTGGTTTTGTGCGCAGGCACCGCCGCAAACGCCAAATACTCAGGCGGCACCGGTGACACAAACGACCCCTACAGAATCGCAACACCACAAGACCTGAATGACATCGGCAACCACCAGGAGGACTGGAGCAAAAACTTTATCCTCACAAATGATGTCAATCTGATGGGATATACAGGAACACAGTTTAGAATCATTGGAAGTTTCACCAAGTCTTTTACTGGAATATTTGATGGTAACGAACATGCGGTCTGGAATTTTGCGTGGACTTCTACGTGGAGTAAAGGTGCCGGCCTGTTTGGATATATTGGTTCCACGGGCCAAGTTAATAATCTCGGTTTGGAGAACGTGGATGTTAATGTGGCAAGCGGAGATTGTGCTGGCGGGCTGGTGGGGAGTAATGGGGGTACAATAACCAACTGCTATACGATTTGTAAAGTCTCAGGAAACGAAACTGTTGGCGGGCTTGCAGGAGGCAATCATGGTCTCATAACCGATTGCTATTCAATGGGCACGATTTCAGGAGACTGGCCTGTGGGCGGCTTAGTGGGAGACAATAGTGGCACGATAAATAACTGCTACTCAAATGCTACCGTTTTGGGAAACCGTTATCCTGGTGGGCTGGTAGGAGGAAATAGTGGTATCATAAGTGCCTCTTACTCAACAGGCAGTGTTTCGGGATACAATGATGTTGGCGGATTGGTAGGATACAGTTATGGAGGCACGATAACCAACTGTTATTCTACAGGAAGTGTTTCTGGAAACGTCTCTATAGGCGGCCTATTGGGAGGTATTAACAATTGTACGATAACACGTTGCTATTCCACAAGCAACATTTCGGGAAAAACCTATGTGGGTGGACTGTGTGGACTGTTAAGATACAGTTCGGGCATAATTGCTAACTGCTATTCTGTGGGTAATGTTGTGGGAGAAGAATCTGTCGGTGGCTTGGTCGGAGACAACCATTCTGGCACAATTGCCAATTGTTACTCGTCAACCAGTGTTAGGGGAAGTACAAACTATATTGGTGGACTGGTAGGACGCGATTCGTCGGGCACCTTGACTAATTGTTATTCTGCCGGCAGTGTTTCAGGAAATGGTTATGTCGGTGGGTTGATAGGATACACGTTTATTCGCGGCTCAATAACAGCTTCGTTCTGGGATATGCAAACCTCCGGCCAATCCAGTAGCGCAGGCGGCACACCAAAAACCACAGTCGAAATGAAAACAAAAAGCACATTTACCGACGCGCCTGCCGGCTGGGACTTTGTCAATATTTGGGATATATGTGAAGCAACGAACTATCCGAGATTGCGCTGGCAGATTCCGGCAGCAGATTTCCTCTGTCCTTATGGTGTTGGCTTTGCAGACTTTGCGGTCCTCTCTTCTGCGTGGCAGACTGGGCCGAACGATTCTGGCTGGGATTCGGCTTGTGATATTTCCAACCCAAAGGATAGCGTGATTGATGAACTCGATTTAGCTGTATTCTGCGAAAACTGGCTGGAAGAAAAATAGGAAATCTTTTTTGGCCACAGAGAACACCGAGAGCGCAGAGATTAGTCAAACAAAAACCAGGACATCTTTACACTTTGCTATTTGCATTTTATTTTTCGCTATTTCTCTGTGTGCTCTGAGCCCTCTGTGGCTTTGAAAAATTCGGGCTAACGCGCTATCCGAGAAAACCTGCAATGCCATTCGCAATCGCCTGTGCGAGGCGGTCTTGAAACG
>CAZKOQ010000287.1:0-3100 GCA_964554425.1 uncultured Pirellulales bacterium
TCTGTGCCGTCTCCGCAAAGCTCGGCATAAAGGCCATCGACCTGCTCGGCCCATCCGATTTCCCAACTCTCAAAAAACACAATCTTGTCTGCTCAATGGTCGGCAGCCACAGTCTCTCAGATGGCCTGTGCGACAAAAAGTTCCACGACCAGTGCCTCGCAAAGCTTCGTGAAGCTATCGATGCCACCTCCGAGGCCGGCTTTCCAAACGTGATTGCCTTCTCCGGCAACCGCCGCGGCATCTCCGATGACGTCGGCATCGAAAACGCCGTCGCCGCCCTCAAGCAAATCGCCTCCTACGCCGAACAAAAGAAAGTCACCATAAACCTCGAATACCTCAACAGCAAAGTCAACCACAAGGATTATATGTTCGATAAAACATCCTGGGGCGTTGAGGTCTGCAAAAAAGTCGGCTCAGAACACATTAAAATCCTTTATGACATCTATCACGCCCAGATTATGGAAGGCGACATCATTCGCACCATCAAGAACAACAAAGATTATATCGGCCATTACCATACAGGCGGTAACCCGGGCCGAAACGAAATAGATGACACGCAGGAGCTTTACTACCCTGCTATTATGCGGGCCATCGCCGAGACGGGATACAAGGGTTATGTCGCCCACGAGTTCGTCCCAACACGCGACCCGCTAACGTCTCTTACACAGGCGGTCCGAATCTGCGACGTCTAACCTGAAACTAAAAACCGATAATGTGGGACCTAAAAGAACCTAATCCGGTAAAGCTCGTAATCGGCATCCTGGCCGCCAACTACCAGTGTCAGCACGCTGCAATAGAAATACTGATGGATAAATTCGGCAAGGCGGATTTAGTAAGTGATGTATGGCCGTTTGACAAAACCGATTATTACAAGGAGCAGACGGGCACACGCATTTTAAGGCAGTTTATCAGCATCAAACGACTAATCAATCCGGGGAAATTGGCGAAAATTAAACTGATAACAAACAAGCTGGAGCAAAAACTGGCTAAGACTTTAGCTATTCCTCTGCCCAGACCGGTCAACCTTGACCCCGGAATAATTGAGCCATCAAAGCTGGTCCTGGCGACAACAAAAAATTATTCGCATCGTATATATATCGGCAAGAAAATGTATGCCGAGGTAACTTTGGTTTTTGACAAGGGCTGCTGGAAACCGCTTGAGCACACTTATTCCGATTATCGGCAGCAATTCTACTTTGATTTTTTTGACAAAGTGAGAGCAAGACTTCTTGAGCAGCTAAGAAAGACAAACACCAACGTGTCTTTCGGCAGAAGATTATTAGGCGCTGTTGGCTGCGGCTTCCGCTAATAGGTTTTTTAACAATATTATTCCGGTAATATAGTGTCCAAAAGTGAGATATTAACTCTGGCAGCAGCAGCCATTGTGGCTGGTTCATTTTTAATTTCGTTGGTTCTAACCGGCCTGGTAAGTGTCCTTGCGCCGCGGGCCGGCTTCGTCTCGCGGCCTGTCAAGGACAGATTCTCACAGAGAACCATCCCGCTCGGCGGCGGCATCGCAATCTTTACTACGCTGATGACCGTCATTTTAACTACCGCCGCTGCGATAAAGTTTTTGCCCGGAAAACTTGATTTGTTTGCAGAAACCGCCAACATCAATCCCGCCGACTTCTTAGGCAAAATCAACGAGCTGGTGATTATATTGCTGAGCGTTCTTGTCCTGTTTGTGCTCGGCCTATGGGACGACAAAAGGAAGCTCGGTCCTTTCATCAAGCTGGCGGTCCAGTTTATAGTTGCAATAATTGCCGCCGCACTGGCGGAAATCAGGATTGAGTTCTTTATCGAAAATAAAATAATTACCTCCGCTCTTTCAGCCGTCTGGATAGTCCTTATCATAAACGCCTTCAATTTTTTAGACAATATGGATGGCCTTTCCGCCGGTATTGCCGTAATAGCCGGCTCAATTCTTTTCACTGCCGCCGCGACAAGCGGCCAGGTCTTTGTCGGCGGGCTGGCACTTGTTCTCATAGGGTCATTGCTGGGGTTCTTAGTGTTCAACTTCCCGCCTGCCAAAATCTTTATGGGTGACGCCGGCTCACTGGTGGTCGGCTTTTTGGTCGCACTTCTAACCTTGCGGACAACGTATTATCACGAAGCGGAAAGCGGGCAATGGTATCCGGTTCTTATGCCGTTAGTTGTTATGGCGGTGCCGCTTTACGATTTTATCAGTGTAACTATTCTGCGAATAAGCCAGGGCAAAAGCCCTTTCGTCGGCGATACGCAGCATTTTTCACACAGGTTAAAAAGTCACGGCCTGACCGACACGCAGACGGTCCTGGCACTGTATTTAGCAACACTTTGCACCGGCCTCGGCGCCACCTTTCTTTACCAGGTCAATCTGGCCGGGGCGATACTAATCTTTATTCAGACGTTTATGATACTGGCCATTATCGCCATTCTTGAAACCACTATGAAAAATGACAGGACAGCCGACTAACTCGACCATCCTCAAAGGCAAAGCCCAGGTGCTATTCGAATATGTCCTGCTTGCACTTTGCCTTTGCGTGATTGCCCTCAGGGCCACATTCACCGAAGGCCCAACAATGCAATCATCCGCCCTGGCGGAGAACATCGGCGATAGTCTCTACAGCTTATCTGTATCGGCTGTATTGATATTGGCCTGTGCTCTGTGGATTATATGTGGCCTTTGGAGTAAAAGGTTTTCGTACCGCCCTACCGGCATTGAAATTGGATTGGGGATTTTCTGCGCAGCCGCCGTTGTCGCCGGCTTTGCAGCCGCAGATAAACGCCTGGCAATTACCACTGTCGCTGTCTTTCTTGCACCGCCGCTTATGGCGATTCTGCTGGTTCAAATACTGGACTCGCACAACAAAATATGGCTTGTCCTGGCAACTATTGCCGCTCTGGGTGTGGTCTCGACATATCAGTGCGCCGACCAATTTTTTGTCAGCAACCAAGTAACGATTGAGCAGTATGAGTGCTCACCGCAAACTTTTCTCGAACCGCTCGGCATAGAGCCAGGCACCTTTCAGCAGTTTCTTTTTGAGCACCGGCTCTATTCAAAAGGCGTCCACGGCTTTTTCACGACCAGTAACTCCGCAGGGTCGTTTTCATTGATGGC
>CAZKOQ010000287.1:3200-4685 GCA_964554425.1 uncultured Pirellulales bacterium
ACAAAAAAGTAATATTGATTATTTGCTCACTTCTGGCAGCCGCCGTTGTCTGGGTTGTTATATCTTATGGGCTATCGCACGGTCGGTTACCTGGAGGCAGCTCAATGCTGGTCAGATGGCAATACTGGAATGCAGCAGCAAAGATGTCCGCAGACCATCCTATAACAGGCGTTGGTCCCGGGAACTTTGCGCGTTCTTACACCCGCTATAAACCCCCTGCCGCACTCGAATCAGTTGCAGACCCGCACAACTTTCCACTCAGCATCCTGACCCAATATGGGCCGTTTGGTCTTGTCGGATTTTTGGTTATGATTTGCATCCCATTATGGAGGACAATCCCATTTAGCCACGAAGACACGGAGTCACAAAGAAATTATAAATTAAAAAAAACTTGGTGTCCTTGTGCCTTTGTGGCAAAAAGAGACAATCTGGCCTTATTGATTATAATATCGCTCGTATTGCTGTTCATCCGTCCCCTGCTTATGCCCTCAACGCCTGCCGCCACTTTTGATGTCCTGATTTATGTGATAGTAACGTTATACGCAGCGCCGGCGGCGGTTTTTGTTCTTAGCTTTTTGCTTCTAATCTCACCTTTACCGAAAGCCAACCCAAAAGACGAGAGACGAGAGACGAGAGACGAGAGACAAAAAACTTTACCTGCCGTTCTTTTCGGCGCTATTCTGGGGGTAATGCTGCACAATCTTATAGACTTTGCCATTTTTGAGCCGCCGGTTTTAACTATCTTCTGGGCGATAATCGGCTGTATTATTGCGACATATTCGCTCCAGAATTCCGCACCACAGCTTGTCTTGAAACCATCTTCTTTTACAAGGGTATTGCTGACAGCGGCAGTTCTGGCAATTAGTTGGTGCTACCTCAACTATGCCCTTAAACCTGTGGCGAAAACCACAGATAAGGTGCAGCGTGCCCATCGGGCGGCTTCCGTCGGCCAATTCCAGCTTGCCCACGAGCTTTTGGATAAGGCCGAAAAGGACGACTATTTAAGTCCCGTTTCACTATCTCTTAATGGCCGCCTGTATCTGCATCACTTCAAGGTTACAGAAAGCAAAAATCCAGGTCTGCTCCTCGAGGCAGAGAAATGCCTGCAAAAGGCAATTCTACGAGGCAAGACCGACTTCAAGAATTTTGAACGATTGACCGAAGTTTATAACCTTCTGGCCGAAATCTCAACTGACCGGCAAAAAACCGATTGGCTGAACAAGGCCTTCGGCAGTGCATCATCGGCAGTGGAGCGATATCCCGGCTGCGAACGTCTGCATTTTGAGCTTGCAAAAATCGCAGAACATCTCCAAAAAACAGACCTTGCATATCAGGAATATAAACAGGCGATTGAAATCGAAGATAGTTTCCGCAGCCAGTTCAAAATGATGTATCCAAATCGCGAAATTGTCAGCCGACTCGGCGAAGATAAATACCAATTCGCAATAGAACGCATATCTCATATTTCTAACCGCTGAGAACACA
>CAZKOQ010000288.1:0-4681 GCA_964554425.1 uncultured Pirellulales bacterium
ATATGCCTTTAGATATGAGAATTGACAAAAGATTAAAGACCACTGCTGCCGATATAATTGGTAAAACCGACGAAAAAAGACTGGCTGATTTGATTTACGGATATGGCCAGGACAGGGCGTCTCGGCGGATAGCGCGGTTTATAGTTCGTTGTCGAAGAGAAAAACCGATAACCACAACCAGCGAGCTGGCTGAGATTGTCTGCAGGGCGCTGGGTCAGCCGGCGAGGAAAAGAAAGAGTAAGATACATCCTGCAACCAGGACTTTCCAGGCACTTAGAATTGCGGTTAATTCTGAGCTGGAGAACGTGGAGAATTTGCTTATTTCCGCCCCCCGGTTGCTAAAGAAATGCGGTTATATGGCGGTCATAAGCTTTCACAGCTTGGAAGACAGGTTGGTAAAAAACAGTTTCAGGGAGAACGCAAGGGATGGCGTTTACCGGATTATTACGAAGAAGCCGATTGTGGCCAGCCCTGAGGAAGTTGCTGAGAATCCGCGGGCAAGAAGCGCTAAGTTGAGGATTTCACAAAGGTTATAGAGTGCCGAAGAGACGGACTTGAATGTTTAGAACAAATTTCAATAGACGCTGGAGAAGATGGAGTTTAGCTATGAGTTCCGATGCAAAGATTGGATTGTTGTTGGGATTGGTTTTCATATTTGTGATTGCCTTCATTATCAACTGACTGCCGAGCTTTCATGGCGGCAAGGACAGTAATGAGCTGACTACAAGGATGGCCGGGCTGAAAAATGAGCCGGCTGGTCTCGGAGCGAACGAACGTAAGGCGCAGGAGTCGCTTAGCCAGACGGAGTCTTCCAGGGAACAGACCACGGTGATGGAAAACCAGAGTTTTGCTGCCGACAGGAGAGAGGATGTTCGCTCTATAATTCCTATACCCGGCAGTGATTCTGTGGTAGGAGATATTCTGGCAGGAAAGACAATGGGTTTTTCGCCTTCGCATATTGTGCAGCAGGGCGAACAGGTAAAGCCGTCTGTTGTTGGGCCTATTGCTGCCGAAACGGTCGATGTGAGCAAACCCGTTTCTGTTGTTAAGGCAGATTTGACAAAACCACAGTGGCCCAAGAGCTATATCGCTGCTGACGGTGATAACCTGGCTATGATAGCCAAGAAGTTCTACGGCGAGCAGGAGGGCAACAGGAAGATGAACATCACGAGGATATTCGAGGCCAATAAGAATTTGTTGAAGTCGCCCGACGAGGTTTATAGCGGTCAGAAACTTGTCATACCGGCCCTGGCTTCATTGACAGAGCCAAGCAAATCGCCAAGTATTTTTTCTTCTTCGGTGTTTGAAAAGGTCAAGTCGATTGCCCCGAAGGCCCTTTCCCCTGATGAGTCCAAGCCAAAGCCAAAACCGAGCGGCGAGTATGTCGTGCAGGAAGGGGATAATCTGTGGCGGATTGCCACTGCTAAGCTTGGAGACGGCAATCGGTACAAAGAGATAAGCAAGCTGAATGCCGACATTCTGAAGGATGAACATAATATTTCGATTGGGATGCGATTGAAGCTGCCGAGCCGGTAATTAAGAAATAAATTGTTACGCACAATCACAATAAGCTACTCAGAAATTCCAACAAGATGAGCTTTTAACCGGCTAAAAAATCCTGGATTCCCGCTCCTTCGACCCTGCTCCCTACTTCGCCCTAAACGGCACGGCTTCGCAGGGCAAGCAGGACAGGTTTCGCGGGAATGACAGAGAGCATTTTTTTATATGCTATTAAAGTTATGTGCGGAGGCGTGCGGGCCGAGTATGGGGTCGCAATTCCGATTTGTTTTTGTTGTGTTCTGGATTACCGCTGTTGCGATTTTTGCTGTATATCTGCGCGGCGCAAACAATCACGTTTTTTATAAGCTTTGCAGCGTTGATACGGAGCGGAGCAGGGTCAAACAACAGCTCTGGCAAAAGCAACTTTTATTGGAAAGTTTGATAAATCCTGACGCCGTCTCGCAGCGGCTGGGAGAGTAATGAACATGAGGAGCGTTCGAGTTACAATCTTTTTTTTGCTATTAATAATAGGGGCTTTCCTGGCGCTAGGGGTGCGGTGTTTTTATCTTCAATATTTCCAAAATGAGCAATACGTTGGCGCGTGCCTCAGACAGCAGAGGGGATTATTGACACTACAGCCGCAACGTGGTGTGATTCTTGATTGCCGTGGGAGGGTTCTTGCGGCGAGCAATAGAAACCAGACCATATTCGCCGAGCCGCGTGCTATAAAAGACCCTAAGGATACGTCAAATGAGCTTGCTGAGGTTGTGAATATTCCTGCACATGAGATTTGTATGCTTATCACGGAAGGTCGGAATCCCGGTTTTGTGAAGATAAAAACAGATGCAGATGTAAAGGAGTGCATCGCTGCCAGTAGAATCTACGGGGTTGGGGTGCAGTCCGAGTGGCTGAGGGTTTATCCGATGGGGCATCTTGCCGCACACGTTGTCGGTTTTACCAGCATTGACGGCATAGGTTTGGGAGGGATTGAGCTAAAGTATAACAGAGAACTTAGCGGTTCGGCGGCGGAGGAGATATTCCTTGCCGATGTATTTCGGCGGCCAATTCGTCCGAAGGAACAAAATGGGATGTTGACCGACGGCACCGGGATTATTTTGACCATAGATGCAACGATTCAGAAATTTGCGAGAGATGCACTTGTCAAGCAGTATGAAAGCTACAAGGCCGAATCTGCTATTGCGGTTGTCGCAGAGCCGGAAAGCGGGGCGATTCTGGCTTTAGTTTCACTGCCGGATTTTGACCCTGCTTATGCCCGCTCGACCGACCCGAATGACTTTCTCAATCACGCGATAACGGATGAATTTGAGCCGGGCAGCATCATAAAGCCGATGGTTGCAGCAATTGCCCTTGATGCCGGCGCAGTTAACAGAGTTGAAAAGATATTTTGTGAGAACGGCAGCTATTACGGGAAGGGTTTCGGACGAATCGGCGAATATCGCGAAGGATTCGGCGATTTGACGGTTAGAGAGATTATTGTCAAGTCCAGTAATATCGGTATGGCCAAGATAGGGCAGCGGCTTGGTAGGGATAAGCTACAGAACGGCTTGGCGCTTTTCGGTTTTGGTAAGAAGGCGGGTGAAGACCTGCCTGGCGAGGCGGATGGATTGCTTCGGCCAGCCAGCCAGTGGACTGGGTATAGCGTAACGAGGATACCTTTTGGCCAGGAGATTTCTGTAACGGCGATGCAGCTTGTTCGCGCTTTTTGCATACTTGCGAACGGGGGGCGATTGGTTCGGCCATACTTAGTTAAAGCGATGGTGGCCAGCGATGGGCGAATTATCAAGGTCAAGCAGCCGACGCCGCCTGTGGGCTATGTGGTCAAGCCGGAGATTGCCAAGTGGATTGTTACTGAAGCAATGGTCGGCGTGGTCAATGAGGGGACAGGTAAGAGAGCCAAGTTAGAAAAGTGGCAGTTGTTCGGTAAGACGGGCACGGCTAACATAGCACGAAGCGACTCGCCGAAGGCGGGATTGACCGAGCCGGTCAATGGCCGGGGTGGTTATTCTGAAGATGATTACGTTGCTTCGTTTGTGGCCGGGGCGCCGGTGGAGAAGCCGGCCATAATCGTCTTAGTTTCGATTCGCAAGCCGAACAAACGGCTTGGTAAAGGATACACCGGCGGAGCTGTTGCTTCACCGGTGGCTGCTGAGATAGTCGAAAAAACTTTAACCTACCTCGAAAAACGTGAACTTTAGCCGATGGCTAAAATAATCTACGCTGTTGCTGGGGAGGGATTTGGTCACAGCTCTCGGTCACATTTGATAGGGCAGCGGCTGATAGACGCCGGATGCGATGTGATGTTTGTGGGGTCTAAAAAGTCGCTTTTATATCTGAAACAGTATTTTGGCGAGCGCGTTAGGGAGGTGTTTGGTCTTTCGTTTGCATACGATGAGGGATACGTTGACCCAATAGAAACCTTGAAGAGGAATCTTATCAGATTGCCTGAGGCAAACAGGCAGAACGATGAGCTTTTCAAGGAGCATTTTGAGCCGTTCGCACCCGACCTTGTCATCTCGGATTTTGAGCCATTTAGCGCGTGGTGGGCGTGGCGAAAAAGGGTGCCGTTTATAAGCATCGACCACGAGCATTTCTTAACACTCTGCCGGCTTGAACACCGCTCGAAGAACTTGTTTTCGCGGCTGACCGCAAGCGTGGTTACCACATGTCACTATGTGGGGGCGGTGGCATACATAGTTATAAATTTTTTTAAGGCGCCTTTGAGGATTGATTCAGCCGTTTTAGCGCCGCCTATAATAAGACATCGGGTAGCTGCACTTCGAGCAAGGGAGGGAGAGCACATCTTGGTGTATTCCACCACAGGGACGGGTAAAGACCAATTGCGTCAGGTGCTTTGTAAGTTCGGAGGGCAAAAGTTTTTTGTGTATGGCTTCGACCCGCCAGAAGAACGGCGTGATGAGGATAAGAATTGTATTTTCAAGAAGCGTTCGACGGAGGGATTTCTTGCCGACCTGGCAAGTGCGAGAGGAGTTGTTGCATCGGCGGGCTTTTCACTGATAAGTGAGTGTATGTATCTAAAGAAGAAGATGCTGCTTTTGCCGCTTGCCGGGCAGTATGAGCAGATAATAAACGCCCACTATATTGAAAAGCTCGGGCTTGGGCTTTCGGCTGAAAGAATCGACGAAACGATTTTGGCACGATT
>CAZKOQ010000289.1:0-4648 GCA_964554425.1 uncultured Pirellulales bacterium
TGATGATACATATCCCGACCCGGAAGACCCGACCAAATTCTGGGACTGGATTGAGATATATAATCCGGCGGATGTGAGTGTCAATCTTAACGGCTGGTGGCTCTGGTATCGTGATACAGGCCAGACCAACTATATCAAGTGGCAGTTCCCCGCATATCCGCTTGAGCCAGGTGAGTTTTTGGTTGTTTTGGCCTCCGAAAAAAACCGCAGGGACCCGGCCAAACCGTTACACACCAATTTCAAAATACGGGGCGCCGGAGGAGACCTGCGTCTGGTAACTGAGGATGGTGTTACGGTTTCCCACGAATATTTTCCGTATCCGGAGCAATTGGATGGTATTTCTTATGGCCTGACGCAGTATGCGATGACGCTTGTTCCCACAGGAGCAACTGCCCTTTATCATGTCCCCACGTCCGCCGATGCAGGCAAGAATTGGATTGCTATAGGCGCCGATGAGACCGGCTGGGACAGCGGGAAAACGGCACTGGGTTTTTCAAGCGCGCCGGAACAGGCAGGACAGGACATTGACAGCCCTTCGGGTAAGGGCTCGTATTCAATCAACAGCGGCGTTTACACAATAAAGGGCGGAGGCAGAGATATATGGAATGAAGCGGACGCGTTTTATTATGTGTATGCGCCTTTGAAGGGCGACGGCGAATTGACTGCACGCGTTGTCAGTATGACCAACACAAGCGCCTGGGCAAAGGCCGGTGTGATGGTTCGCGAGACCCTCGACGCCGGCTCAAGGCACGCAATGACAGTGCTAACTCCCGGCAACGGGACAGATTTCCAATACCGTCTTAGCACCGATGGGATGTCAACCAACGCCGGTCCAACCGCTCATTCGGCGCCCTATTGGGTCCGCATAATACGACAAGGCAGCAATTTTACTGGTTACGTCTCGCCTAACGGCACAACCTGGACACAGCAGAGCCAAACCACTATCGAAATGACAGAAGACGTTTACATAGGGCTATGCGTTACAGCCCACGATGACTATGAGACGGGCCTACTGTGCACAGCAGTTTTCGACAACGTATCATCTACCAGCGAAGTTACCAGCAACCTCAAACAAAAAATGCTCGGCATCAATTCATCATTATGGACGCGGATGAAGTTCAATCTTGAAGAGGGTCAGGCCGAAATGTTCGATAGATTGAATTTTCGGGTCAAATACGAGGACGGCTTTGTGGCTTACCTGAATGGTCAGGAGGTTGCTCGCCGCAACGCGCCGCAGGGAACGCTACCATGGAATGCCGCCTCTGATTCCAACAGGCCGGATAACCTGAAATTGGAGTGGGAATCAATTAACCTTACTGCCTACAAAAACAAGCTGCAAGACGGCTTGAATGTTCTGGCAATTCATGCGCTCAACGACAACAAGGACAACCAGGAATTCTATATCTTGCCGCAGTTAATAGCCGCCACTGATGCCAGTATTCCTCAGTATTTTTCGACACCCACACCGTGGACGTTCAACGTCCCTGGTGCGCTCGGCCGTGTGGATGACGTGCAATTTAGCCACGACCGTGGTTTTTATGACGAGATGTTTAACCTGACTCTGACTACAGAGGACGAGAATGCAACAATCAAATATACCCTCGACGGCTCAATGCCCTCAATCACCAACGGCTACACTTACAATCCGAGCACGCCGATATCTATTTTCAAAACAACACCGGTTCGCGCAGTAGCGGTCAGGCCGGGCTATCTGGATTCAAAGGTTGACACGCACACCTACATTTTCATCAATGATGTGAAAACACAGTCACCCTCCGGCCAAGCGCCAGGTCCCGGCTGGCCTACAGGCAGCGTTAACGGTCAGACCATTGATTATGGAATGGATCCGGATGTGGTTAATAATGCAAGTTATAAAAATTTGATTGATGACGCCCTTCTGGCGATTCCAACTGTCTCCATTGTTACTGACCTTGCAAATCTATTCGACCCTTCAAAGGGTATTTATGTCAACGCCGGCAGCGAAGGTCGAGCATGGGAGCGTCCTTGCTCTGTGGAGTTAATCTATCCGGCGGCTCCCGAAGGTCCGGGATTCCCCGACTTAATTCTGGTGCCTGATGGTTTCGGAGGGTATTATTGGGCTTTACCTCCCGATATGCAAGACGGCTTCCAGATTGACGCGGGCGTCCGGATTCGCGGGGGCTACAGCACCAGCGGCAGTAACCCCAAGCATGCATTCCGTTTGTTTTTCAGGAATGAATACGGCCAGGCCACGCTGAAGTACCCATTGTTCGCAGATGAGGGTGTTGATGAATTTGACCATATCGACCTGCGATGCAGCCAGAACTATTCCTGGGCCTTTGAGGGTAATAATCAAAATACTGATGTGCGTGACGTCTTTTCAAGGGACGTGCAGGGAGCGACTGGTCATCTCTACACTCGGAGCCGCTATTACCACCTCTACGTCAATGGTCATTACTGGGGTCTCTTCCAGACACAGGAACGCTCTGAAGCATCTTTTGGTGCGTCGTATTTAGGCGGCGACAAGGAAGACTATGATGTTATGTCATCGAACTGGAGTGCAGGCCGACAAATGGTGCCTACTGATGGCGAACGCGCGGCCTTCGACCGGTTCTATGACGAGACGATAGCGGGCTACGACAATTATGAAAGGTATTATCGAGTGCAGGGCCTCAATATCGATGGCACGCGCAATCCCAGCTATGAAAGAATGCTTGACGTTGATAACCTCATCGACTTTATGATAATCGAATACTATTCAGGCGATAGAGACGGCCCCGGCTCACGCTTTGGTAACATACCAAACAATACCTGGGGCATCTACAACCGCGTTAATCCGGATGGCTGGAAATGGCTGCACCACGATAATGAGCACACCCTCGGCGCACCTAACTCCGAATTAAATATGGTTACGCCGTTCACTACTGCCGGCGCAAACAGGGCATACTTCAATCCACAGTGGCTGCATGAGCAGCTTATGTCATCCAACCTTGATTATCGCCTACGCTTCGCCGACCACGTGTATAAGAACTTTTTCAATAGCGGTGTTTTAACTCTCAACGGATCTCGCAGTTGGGTCCAGTATCGCGCAAATCAAATGGATATGGCAATTATTGCCGAATCTGCGCGCTGGGGTGATTCCAAGCGTCATCCTCCTCTGACCCAGAACGACTGGCGAACTGAAATAAATCGGCTGCTCTATACAACTTCCGACAATAGGTGTCTGACACCTCGAGTAAACATTGTCCTCCAGCAGTTCAGGGACGTAGGTTGGTATCCGAATATCAATCCGCCGACATTTAATCAGAATGGCGGGTTGGTTTCTCCAGGATTCAATCTCATTATAAGCAACCCAAATGGCTCAGGCACGATTTACTATACGCTCGATGGCAACGACCCACGGTTATCAGCAGCGCAATCAGGTGCAGCTAATCCCACAACCCTCGTTGCTGAAAATGCTGCCAAAAAGGTCCTTGTCCCGAGTGTCGCCAATGGCGGCGACCTGCTTAGCAATACTCTTCCTGATTTCCAGGTTACTTATTATAAAGCGAATATTGATGTGGGTGACTTAACTACAGCCAAGAGCGTTATCAGTAATCCAGCTTATCAGCAACAGGTGGTTAACGAGACAACTCGAGTAATCAACTATTTTAATACTGGTGACTTAGGCCACTACGGTAATGACAGGACGTTCCCGGGCATTACTATGGGTGTTGATATAGACCACTTTGTGATTCGGGCAACTGCCAAGGTCTATATACCAACAACGGGGAATTGGACATTTGGGGTGAATTCCGATGATGGTTTCGAGCTAAAGTTGACTAAAGGTGCCACTTACACAATGTCTTTCCCCACCGGACGCTCACCTGCGGATACCTTAGCGACTTTTAACATTGCCTCAGCAGGGATACATGACCTGGAGCTGGTGTTCTTTGAGACCTGGGGCGGCTCTGAGCTCGAGCTTTTCGCTGCAAAGGGCAACTTTACAGTATTTAATCCGACAGATTTTCACCTTATCGGAGATGTAGCCAGTGGTGGATTACAGTTAGGTGAAAATAATTGCTGGCTTACCAGCTATTTCAACGATTCCTCTTGGAATGACGCCACTTTCATATCTGGCAAGACCGGTGGAGTTGGCTACGACGCAACTGAGACGCGATACGACCCTTACATCAGCTATGACGTAGAAGCCAAGATGTCTCCTAATATAAACGATACCTGCTACATTCGGATTCCATTTACCGCTGCCAGTGCCGACTTTACCACGCTGGTCCTGAAGGTTCGATACGATGACGGATTTATTGCGTATCTGAACGGCACTCAGGTGGCTATACGCAACTTTACAGGCACGCCTGCCTGGAACTCCAGCGCAACTGCTACACACGGTGACACTGAAGCCGTTGTCTTTGAAGAGATAGACATTTCCACATATAACAAGTCTTTAAGGCAGGGTAGCAATGTCCTCGCTATCCACGGACTCAATAATGCCACCAATCGCAGCGACTTCCTTATTTCTGCTGAGCTTGTTGGCGGCGAGGTTGGTCAGGGTGATGTGTCGCCGACCGCAATTCAATACACCGGGCCTGTAACTCTAAATAGAACCACCCAAGTCAAAGCCCGTGTGCTTGACGCTAAATGGAGTGCGCTTAATGAGGCGGTGTTTGCGATC
>CAZKOQ010000290.1:0-1653 GCA_964554425.1 uncultured Pirellulales bacterium
TCAAAACCCGAGTTGTAGGTTTGTGCGACCAACTTCGGCGGCCCAGACCCAGATGCGGACTCGGCAGCTTCGATGCCCCAACAACCAAGATACATAAGCAGCAAACTTGACAATACGCTGGACCGGTTCATTCGGCACGTGTTCATCGTTTATACCTCACAATATTAAACAGCAAACCTGCACTCCCGAAAGGTCAGATAACCACGGTTATTACCAGTTTTTCATTTGAACTCGCCCAGTGACTTGATATACGCCACGGACTGGGCGATGTAGTTTTTCGTCTGAGACTCGTCCATCTCCGCGCCCTGGACACCTTCCAATTCGATGGTGAGCGGGCCTTGAAAACCATGTCGTTCGAGCAGCCGCAGAACACCGGGGAAATCCACCACTCCTTTGCCCGGCACAGGGAAATTCCAGCTCTTATATTGTCCACCGTGCTCCTTCAATTCCACGGTGGCCACATAGTCGATGACCTTATTCAGCTCCGTGACCGCGTTGGTCTGCTTGTTGTAAAAAGTGATATTGCCGGTGTCGAAATTCACGCGGATGTTGGGATGATTGACGTGTTCCATCGTCTCCCGATGCACGTCTCCATTGGTCCCTAAGTCCGGATGGGTTTCCAGGACAATCGTTACACCGAGTTTGCCGGCAATCTCGCCCGCTTGGCGCAATCGCTCGTATGCCACCTCTTTCGTCAATCCAGTGTGTTTGGGGGAGAGGAACATATACTTGACACCCATCTTTTCGCAGATAGCCAGTTGGGCGGCCAGCTCGTCCAGGCTGTAGGGCAGGCCGAGGTCGGTTTCGCCACGCAATACCAGCACCGACAAGCCATGCTGGGCCAGCCGCTGTTTGCTCAGCGCCATTTCCTCTGGCTCTGGAACATCGATGGACACATAACGCAGCCCTATCAAAGGCAGATGCGTCCAGGCGGCCTCCTGGAACTGGCCGTAGCTGGACAGGCGAACCGCCAGCGGATTGGTCATGCGAGCTGTCTTGGCGGATTTGCCCTCTTGCACCGGCCCGCTCCAGCACCCAGCGACAGCCAACACTAACACCACTGCCAGGATACCACCTCGCTCCATAATGTATCTGGTCCTCGCAAGCGGCCATTTGGAGCAATAGCACAATCTTCGCAGACACCCACTGCTACGGCACAAAATAACGTTCTTTACCTCCTTATACCTGATTATAGCCAAACGCCTTGTAAAAAGTCTCTTATTTTCAAATCATTCAAAACAAACTTGTTGTATATTGTTGTAACGACTTGTATTACCTGTGCCAACCAATTGATTTGATTTGCATCGCTATTACCTCCTTAAGCTTCAATAGATATTCGTTCGATAGCATTACCTGTCACAGTATAAGCCCACAGGTCAACGCTGTCAACTAATTTTGCCTTAATGAGAAAGGGGAGCAGGACCAAACTAATTGCGACTGATTATATTTAGGTTATAATATTCAGGTGCAGCTGCTTCTGGATTAGGAAAATAAACGTATGAAGAAGATAGACATCAGGCAAAACAAATTGGCACAAATGAGGCCAAGACAGATTTTTCTCAAGGCCGATATACAAGCCAAGAAAGGTAGAAGATACGACTCAAAACTCGACAGACGCGGTATGAAATAGAAATCATCTGATAGCCCACGTGC
>CAZKOQ010000290.1:1753-4640 GCA_964554425.1 uncultured Pirellulales bacterium
ACTCAAAACTCGACAGACGCGGTATGAAATAGAAATCATCTGATAGCCCACGTGCACATTGTCATGGAAAATTTAATAAAATAGCCGGCCCCAGGGGCAGGGATTGAGGTGAAAGATGATGATGTCGTTGCTGTGTTCAGACGGGGATATTTTTTTGCCGGTTACGGCAACAAAACTCCCACAAAAAGGCCTCAAAACGATTGCAATTTTACGATGGATTTGGTAACATAATGTAATCGGATTGCCGGACAACAGTAAATTGTGTTTTCAAAAGATGGCCGGAGGTCAAGAAGGTAGGGAAATGCCATTTAGCAAAAAGAAAAAGGGTCCATCAACTTATCCACATACCGGTAAATATACCGGACGCTTCAGGAAATACCCTTGGTTAATATGGTTGTTTCCTGTTGTAGGTTTGGCGTCACTAATCTGGTTCTTGGTCCGCGTAGTGCCCAAGCCCTCACGAGCAGCTTACCCCTGCCAAAGAGTTGCTTTTCCTCTTGCCTCGTCTTTTATCATTTGGCTTATGGGTTTAGGAGGTTCCACGGCATGCTTTCGTAAGGCCAAAAGCTCTTTTTTACGTTCACGCTACTTCATCGGTATCTTTTGCATGGCGGTGAGTATCGGCTGTGTATGGTTTTCACTGACATTTACGGCGAAGAAGGAGGCAAAAGCAGCCGAGCCGCATCTTGCCAATAGTCCCATAGGAGCTGCTAAGGGTCTCCATCCTGGACGAGTCATCTGGATTTATGAACCCAATGCAACTAATTGGAAAGGTCCGCGTATGGGTGATGGCTATTGGTGGCAAAGCAATCATACTAATCAGGAGGTGGTGAATAAGATGATATTTCAAGCCATCCGCGAACTGGCCGGCGTGTCCGATATTTCCAAGGCCTGGGACGCTCTTTTTCGATATTTTAATCAACAGCAGGACAGGGGAAATGTGGGCTACAAAAGTGGCGAAAAGATTATGATAAAGGTGAATTTTGTGGATATGATTGCGTCCGGAGGTAATACCGATTATGACTTTATCGACCACACACCTGATTATCCGATATGCTCACCTCAAATTATTCATTCGCTGCTGAACCATCTTGTGAATATTGTTGGCGTAGCTCAATCCGACATTACAATCGGTGACCCAATTTGCTTATGGTGTAATGAGTTCTACAATATGATTCACCCGGATTTTCCAAACGTTCGTTATCTGGATTATCTTGGCTACTATAACCGAACCAAAATCAAGTATTCCACCGTCCCGTTTTACTGGAGCACGACAAAAGCCGCCGGAAAAACCCAGGACTATGTGCTGCAATCATACGTGGATGCAGAATACTTTATCAATCTGGCCTCTCTGAAAGGTCATTACGACCAGGCGGGAATCACCCTTTGTGGAAAGAACCATTATGGTTCCCTTCGGCAGCCCAATGCCGGTGGATATTATGATATGCATTCGGATTGCCCCTTTAATATCTCTCAAAGCGGACGTTACAGAAATATGGTTGACCTTATGGGGCACCGCCACGTAGGCGGCAAAACGTTCCTTTGTCTGATTGACGGGTTGTATGCAGGTAAGCACGCCTTGAGCTACCCACAAAATTTGCCGCGGAAATGGCAGATGGAACCCTTCAAAAATGATTGGCCTTCGAGCATTTTCGTCTCCCAGGACCAGGTAGCGCTCGATTCGGTGGGCTTTGACTTTCTTATCGCCGAATGGCCCGAGACCAACGGTCCTGCTCACGCCGGAACCGATGATTACCTTCACGAAGCAGCACTGGCAGATAATCCTCCATCGGGGACATTTTACGACCCAGAAAAGGACGGAACGCGACTGGCCAGTCTTGGCGTCCACGAGCACTGGAACAATCCAACCGACAAGCAGTATTCTCGCAATTTGGGCGCCGGAAACGGCATCGAGCTGTGGCGGATTTCACTGACCCCAGATGTTGACTTCAGCGGCGACGGAAAAGTGAACTTCAAAGATTTTTCCATACTTGCTCAATACTGGGGCCAGGATGAACCATCCGTTGATATCGGACCGATGGCCTGGGGTGACGGCATTGTGGATATCCAGGACGTAGCGGTTTTAGTTGAATATTGGCTGACAGGATTCTGATAACGGCAGTTTCTGGTCCGGCCTGATTGATGATGTTCGCATCTACGACTGGGCGGTAACGCCCTGACCGCACTGTTTCTTTGCCACCCCTGGTTTAGCAAAAGGATTGTTCGACACAGAGGGTCTTCTGAGTATTTCGCCCCTTCGACTTGGTTCGACCTTGCTCACCACAGGCCGCTCAGGACAGGTTCGCTCGAGGGTAAACTCCGCGAAGAATCTGGCCGGCGATGACCAGATGCTTCGCCCCCGTGCTTTCTTGCAAAAGCAAGAACGGGGGCTCAGCGTGACAGGAAAACGGGTTTGCCAGAAAACGATTTCACACCACGTCTCCGTTTTTTCTCTTTTTCCTCTTGATTTTCCAGTCTTTTTGTGGTATGTTTCGCCATAGACGAGACAACATTGGGCGAGCTTCTTAATTGACCCCGGCCAAGCAACGCCGGATCTGCGATACTTAGTGGAAGGTGGGCCTTTCCGCGGCGGAATTTGGATAATCAGGTGTGGAGTACGATTTAATTCGTGACTGTCCATAGTATTGCCCGACTTCTCTGTTGGAAGACGGGAAAATGGGATTCAAGAACTATGTATTGCCTTTGGGCAGAAGGAATGGTGTGAAATGAAATGGTTTAATGATTCGAAAATTACGTTACTGTTGCCGTCGTTCGTGGTCGCGCTCATGCTTACCGCTGGAAGTGCGAACGCAGATTTTACCTTCGGCAAGCCCGTCAATCTCGGGCCGAACATCAACAGTTCGTCAGTCGAGGTTGACCCAAGCAT
>CAZKOQ010000291.1:0-4628 GCA_964554425.1 uncultured Pirellulales bacterium
TCTACGATACTATAAGTAGCATTTTCCCTGCTTCGGGCTTTGAAAAATGGAGTAGTTAAAAAATACGCATAGAAAAGACCTCGTCTGAAAAAACGGGGTCTTGTGATTAGTTTGAGATTTGGTGAAGAGTACTTTTAAGTTAGAGTCAGGCCTGTGTCACACTCATTCTGGCATCAACGGCAATTGGCGTTGTGCCTTCCGGGCCAACAACGTAAGGATTTATATCCATCTGCTCAATCTGGGGAAACTCAGTAACTAATTGCGAAAGCCGCTGCAATCCCTCAGCTATCTTTTCAATATCGACCCCTTCCTGACCCCGGACGCCCTTCAGTATTTGATACGTCTTTGTGCTGACAAGCATTTGCCTGGCCTCTTCGGCGGTCAAAGGCGCCAGGTAAAATGATACATCTTTAAGAACCTCCACCATTATGCCGCCCATTCCAAACATCATCAACGGCCCGAAATGCACGTCGCGGTGCATCCCGAGGATGACTTCTTTCCCCTTCTTGCACATTTCCTGGACCAGGACGCCGAGGATTTCAGCATCGGGGCGCTTCTTCGGTATCCGAAACATCATAAGGTCGAAGGCGTCTTTTACTTCCTGATTGCTGTTGAGACCAAGCCGGACTCCGCCGACATCCGATTTATGCAGGATGTCCGGCGACCAAATTTTCAAGACGACCGGATAGCCAAGCTGCCCGGCAATGTTGACTGCCTGCTCGGCTGTCGTGGCAATAGAACCCTTTGGTGTTACGAAGCCGTATGCTTCGAGTATCTCTTTCGAGTCGGTCTCGCCGATTTCTCGCACGCCCTGGCGAAGGCGACGATTGATAATGTTTTCGACCTTGCGTCGGTTGACAGGAAAAAGTTTCACGACGCGTTTCGGCCTTGAGCGCCATCGGACATAATCGGCAATAACCTTAATTGTCGCAACAGCGCTCTCGGGGGAATCATACTGTGGGATTTTGCCTTCACGCAGAATTTTTATTCCTTCTTTGACTTTATCTGCGCCGAGGAAACAGGCGAGAACAGGTTTTGCCGGTTTCTGGTGCGCAATCTTGACAACCGCCCCGGCAGTAGCAGCAGAGTCGGTCATTGCCTGCGGCGTCAGAAGCACCAAGACCGTATCAACATTATCGTCATCGAGAACGACATCGAGTGCAAACTCATAACGGTCAGCAAGTGAATCTCCCAGAACATCAATAGGATTATATAAATTGGCTGCGGGCGGCAGGTTAGAAGCCAGCTTGGTGATAGTCTTATCAGCCAATTTTGCGAATGTAAGGGCGAGCTGCTCGACCGCGTCGGCAGCCATAATTCCAGGACCGCCGGCGTTTGTGATTACGGCGACACGCGGACCAGCCGGGAGCGGCTGATTAGCGAAGGCCTGGGCGTAGTCGAATTGCTGCTTTATTGATTCACAGCGTATAACACCCGCACGCATAAATGCCGATTCATAGGCGACCTCGCCGCCTGCTAAGCTGCCTGTATGGGAGGAGGCGGCCTTTGCTCCCGCCTCGGTCCCGCCGGACTTCATCAGCAATATTGGTTTGACATAAGAGATACGCTCTGCCTCACGAACAAAAGTATTCCCGTCGGTAATGCTCTCAAGGTAACCGGCGATGACCTTAGTCTCAGAGTCGGAGCCGAGGGCTTCTATAATGTCCAATTCGTCGATGTCGGCCTTATTGCCGATGCTGACGAGCTTGCTGAAGCCGATGCCGTTTGAATTGGCCATATCGAGAATGGCCGCTAATAGCGCCCCAGATTGTGACAGATACCCTATCGCACCAGCCACAGGCAGGTCTCCACCGAAACTGGCGTTCAGGTGATTTGCAGGGGCTATCACTCCAAGGCAATTAGGGCCGATGACCCTGATACCGCCCCGTTTTGCGATTTGGATAACCCGCTCTTCGAGGTCTCTGCCCTCTTTGCCTACTTCCCTGAAACCGGCGGTTATTATTATGACAGACTTTACGCCGATGACGGTGCATTGCTGCATAACCTCAGGGACTATATTCGCCGGCACAATAATAATCACAAGGTCGGGGACCTCGCCGATGGATTTAAGGTCGGGATAGCACTTTATGCCGTCTATTGCCTCGGCGTTCGGATTGATGGGGAATATCTTGCCTTTATAGCCGGCCTGCACCATATTCGAGAGGATTTCATAGCCGACCTTACCCTTCTGGCGAGAAGCGCCGACTATCGCAACAGACTTTGGATTGAAAAAGCTTTCAAAAGCCATATCGACAACTATCTTTTATACACAATAACTCAAAGGCGGTATTCTACCTAAAAGGCAGACTCTTTTCAAAGTTTTTTGTAGGCGATATTGTGGCACAAAATGGTCCCGAACAAAACTTGCGGGCGCATTCGAAAAGAATATAATGAATTTGTTTGTTGGCAATGAGAGCACTTTCATTTTCGGTCAGGGAAAACTGCCGAGAAGGAGCAAATAATTGAACTGGTTGAAGGCACACTTTCAAAAACATCGCCGGAGAAAGCCGTGGGACTTCTGTTGGAAGGTAGCGATAGAAGGAGTGATAGTAAGCATCATACCGGCTGTTATTCTGGTCGGCCTTGTCAACCAGTCGGAACGCAGCTTTACGAATGAGCCCCTCGGCAAAATGCTGCTGCTTATATTGGTGCTTGCACCGGTTCTTGAGACGCTGCTGTTTCAAGCCCTGCCCATCGGCGTCGCCAGGTTGTTCAAGGCTGGCTTTAAGGCGCAGATCCTTGCGTCCACAATCCCGTTTACTGCGGCGCACATGCTCGAAGGAGTTACTGTCGGAATCTGTGCCGGACTGATTGGAGGTTTCTATCTGGCATTTACTTATGCTCATTGGAAAGACAAATCGGCCTGGAAAGCCCTGTGGGTTACCACGCTCTCCCACTTTATTAGAAACAGTTTCTGTGCAGTGGTCCTGATAATTGCGGAGGCATCTTGAATACTTCGCCCTGCCTGCCATCCATTCCAATATTATTCGAAAACGATGACCTAATCGCAGTCAACAAGCCCGAAGGCCTTGCCTCGATTCCTGAACGTGCAAGAGAAAAAGAGTGTGCCCTTTCGCTGCTGTCGTCACTGTCGCATAGAAAGCTTTACATTGTCCATCGGCTCGACAAAGAGACAAGCGGCGTCCTAATTTTTGCCAAGAATGCAGCCGCACACAAATGCCTCAATCAACAGTTTAGCCGCCGGGAAATTAAGAAAATGTATGTGGCCTTAACGCACGGGGAAATTCCAGAAAACTCAGGTATCATTGACAAACCTCTACGTCAATTTGGCTCAGGACGAGTGGGCGTGGATGCACAAAATGGAAAATCCTCTTTTACCGAATTTGATGTCGCAAGACGATTTAGGGACTATACGCTTGTCAATATGTATCCTTCAACCGGACGACGCCATCAGATTCGCTCGCACCTTTACAGTATCGGCCATCCGATTGTCGGCGACCTGCTCTATGGTGATAAGGCATTGCAGCAAAAATTCCCGCGTCTGATGTTGCACGCCCAAAAAATTACGCTTCATCTCCCGTCAAGTGAGATTGTAACTATTGAAGCGCCGATTCCAGACCCATTCAAAGCCGTCATTGATGCGATTAGTCTTTAGTCGCCCGTCCTTAAAAGAATCCAAAAACTATAAAAACACCACTAAAAACTGGCCGGCTTGTCCCTGATAAAAACGTTCAGAGATAAACCCGCCATACGTCTGGCGGGTAAATTCCCCTATTTTCTCTGAACCGGCAGGTCCGCAAGACGCTCGGCGGGCAGGTCCGGCTCAATATGAACAACGACATTAACGGGGCGGGTTATCTCCATTTGCAGGGCATTTTCCAACCACTGCGATATCTCATGAGCAGCGGCTATGTCCAAATTCGGGTCCACAAGAATATGCACATCGAGAAACACCTCCCTGCCGACCAGCCGGGTCCGCAGATTGTGCCAATGGCGTATCTGTCCATTGGCGTTAATTACGCCTTTTATATGCTCCATCGTTTTCGAGTCAACCGCGCTTTCTGTCAATTCATCAACACACCCGCCGATTATTTTAAGGCCGACCAGCGTTATCATTGTGCCGACCACAACCGTCGCAATCTGGTCACCATAGTGAAATCCAAACTTCATCAATACATAACCAATTATGACCGCCATAGAGCTGAAAGCGTCGCTGCGCTGCTCCCACGCATTGGCGTAAAGTGCCGCACTGTGGGTTTTAATGGCAACCCTTCTGGTAACTCTCGAAAGAGACTCTTTGGTAATTATCGCCAATATCGCAACTATCAACACAGGCAGTCGAGGCGTTTTGATATGGCCCTTGACTATATCAATAACAGCATAGTAAATAGTTCCCACACCAACGACAAGCAAAGCTATGGCTATGACGCCTGTTGCCAGCGTTTCAAGCCGCCCATGCCCGTAAGGATGTTTCTGGTCCGGCTCTTTTGCTCCCAGCCGAACGCCTACCAGAATCATCAGGTCGGTAGTCATATCGGAAAGCGAATGAATACCGTCGCTAATCAAAGACATCGAATTTCCTATAAAGCCAACTATTACTTTGACTGCGCAGAGACCTATATTTATTGCAATGGCAAGATAAGTAACATTGCGTATCTGTCTTCTTG
>CAZKOQ010000292.1:0-4613 GCA_964554425.1 uncultured Pirellulales bacterium
CAAACGGCACTATCGGACAAAGCGGCACAGGAGCATTCTCAAAATCCTCAACAACAGCATTCTTGAATCGCTTGGGTAATTCAGACAAAATCGGTTGAAATGACCTTATTTTCGCTCCCTCATATTCAAACTCATAAAACGCCGGCACATAAACCCAGTCAAATCTCTTTGCAAGCTCTAACAAAAATTCTCTCTTTGTCGCGCCGGCTTTCTTATATTCCTTAAAATGCTGCACAAATTCCACCACCGCATATTCCCCCTCGCCCAACAAAAATAGGTCTATAAATGCAGCCATTGGCTCACAGCAAACTGCCTGCCCCCCTCCGGCTATGACAAGCGGCTCATCCTCGCCTCGACTGCTACTTCGAATATTGATTCCGCCAAGGTCGAGCATATTCAAAACATTGCTGTAACAAAGCTCATTCGACAAGCTAAACCCTACAACATCGAAATCCTTCAGTGCCGCCTTTGATTCCAGACTAAATAGCGGGATATTCTTCTGACGCAGGATTTTCTCGGCATCTACCCACGGCGCAAAAACCCGCTCCGCCGCCGCACCTTCAATTCTATTGATGACCTCGTAAATAATCGCTAAGCCGGGATACGACATCGCCACTTCATAAACATCGGGAAAGCACAACGCAACAGTAACCTCGCAATTTGCCAGGTCCTTTTTAATCTGATTTATCTCGCCTCCTATATATCTCGCCGGCCTGCGAACATAAGGCAGAAACTCTCGCTCTACCATCTCAGCCAATATCGTAACCTCTTTTTGTCTCATAAACGCATTATAAAGCGATTCCTGACCATTTTCTATTGATTATCGCCCCAATATCAATTATCAATTCTTACTATTCAACTGTCACCCTGAGCGAAGCGAAGGGTCTCCACAGTTTTGAGTTTTTAGTTTATACTTCGCTGCGTTCAAACCAACTTTTAAGAGGTTTATTATGAACACAAAAACCGCACGCATAGTTATTGCCATCGCAGTCGTCTGCTCGGTCGTGGCTCTTTATTCCGTCGCCAGACCCAGAACGCTGGTCGAAGCCGACAGCGGCTACCGACTAATTATGGGCACATTCGCCCACGTTATCGCCGTCGCGCCAGACCAGCGCACCGCTAATAAATCTATCGATGCAGCCCTCCAGCAGCTCCAAACCATCGAGGCACTGATGAGCTACCACAGAGATGATTCGGAAATCGCCATTCTAAACCGTAGCGGCTATGAAAAACCACTCAAAGTAAGTAAAAATACATTCCAGGTCGTCCAAAAAGCCATCGAGTTCAGTTCGCTATCCGATGGCGCATTCGATATCACGGTCGGCCCTTTGGTGGACCTCTGGCGGAAGGCGGCCGAGGCAGATTCCGTCCCAAGCGATTCTAAACTCGCTGATGCTCGAGCAAAAATCGGCTACCAAAAGCTCATCCTCGATGCAAACCAAATGACTATCAAGTTTTCAGTTGAGGGAATGAAGCTCGACTTAGGCGGTATCGCAAAGGGCTACGGAATCGACAAAGCGGTTGAGGCAATGCAAAACTGCGGCGCAACCGCCGGCCTTGTCGATGTCGGCGGCAACATCCGCTGCTTCGGCAAACCAAAAGCAAAACCACACTGGCTCATCGGCCTCCAAGACCCAAATGAAACTTACGACGACTTTGTCCTTCCTGCGAAAGCAGGAATCCAAGCAAGTAAACCACTACTGATTTTGAAAATGAATGATGGCGCCGTCGCTACAAGCGGCCATTACCGCCGTTTTGTTTCGATTAAAGGTAAAAAATATAGCCACATAATCGACACAAAAACCGGCTTCAGCAGCGACAAATTAGCCAGCGTAACCATTATCGCAAAAGACGCCATCACCGCAGATGCCCTATCGACCGCCGTTATCGTTATGGGCACCGAAAATGGCCTCGCCCTAATCGAAAAAATCCCCCGAACCGAGGCGATTTTGATAACTGCTCCAATGGAATATAACCTTATTAAAACGCCCGGCGCAGAAAAATACATAAAATAATCGCTGTTATTCATCTTCGCTCGCGCAATTGCAATTTTTCACTCCTTGCCCAATGACGACTTGACTTTTTGGTTGGTCCTCCATACAATACCCTATGTATGTTACATTCAGAGTATCAAAAAAGGATACGAAAAGTGAATAACAAAGTAAGAACTATAGACAAAGGCCGTAATCACGGTTCTGTGGAAGAGAATCTAAAAAGACTCAAACCGACTCTCGCCCGCAAATTCAAAGTCAAACGCCTTGGCCTTTTCGGCTCCTACGTCAAAGGACAGGCACGACGTTCCAGTGACATCGATATCCTCGTAGAATTCTCAAGAACCATAGACCTGCTCGATTTTGTCGCTCTGGAAAGATACCTGGCAGAACAAACAGGAGCTAAAATCGACCTGGTTTCCATAAAAGCGCTTAGACCTGAATTCAGGAGCACAATATTAAATGAGGTCGTCTATATATGAAACGCGACTATTGCGTTTATTTGAGAGACATTCTTCAGGCCTTTCGTAATGCCAGCCAGTTTGTTGAGGGATTTACCTATGAGAAGTTCATAATTGATAGAAAGACTATAAGCGCAGTCATAAGAGAGTTAGAAATCGCAGGCGAAGCAACCAAACAACTGCCCATATCCATCAGAAGAAATTACCCTGATATTCCCTGGTCTGATATGGCAGGTATGCGGGATAAACTGATACATTTCTATTTCGGCGTTGACACCGAAATTGTCTGGAAAACCGTCAAAGTTCGTATCCCCGAGCTTGAACCACTGATACAGGATGTCCTTCGCGACCTGGAACAAAAGTAATCAGAAACAAAAAAGACCGCAAGTTTTACACCCGCAGCCCTTTTTCTAACTTCATCCTTCTTACTTCGCTCTTCGTCCTTCTACAACGCCCTTCTCCTCCGCAGAAAACTAATGAAGCCCACACCGATAGCAGCCGGTCGAGGGTAGCCTTATTTCTTCTTGCCCGGGTCTATGACCATTATCGTATCACTACCCTCAAACTTCGTCCCATCGGCAAGTTCACCACTCACGGTCAGTTCAACCTCACCCGGCTGGACAATCGCTTGCACCGCCGACCTGTTGAACTTGACCATTAGCTCAGAAATGCCGTCCCCGTCGTAGTCTAAGATTCCGGTGGGGCGTGATTCTGACGGCACCTGGCCATTGAGCATTATCGTGCTTACATCAATGTCAGCCACATCATAACCCTCGGGCAGCTCGATATAGCAGGTAATCCATTTGCCTTTGCTCTTTAGATTTAGTGTATCGGGGTCTATGTCAACGGTGGCTTTGATGACCGGTTCGGAGACGGAGGCAACACGAAACCCTACATAGCTCTCCTCGCGCCAAGACTGGATGCCACCGGTATAGTCGGCTGAACTCAGGGACACGTTCTCGGGAAAGCCAGGGCGGTTTTGGTGGTAGTACTCGATGGCGTATGAGCCACCGCGAAACCCGGAATTGGGAATAATTTCAGGAAACACCTTTTCATTCCATTCCCAGACATTGCCCATCATATCGAAGGTGCCATTCTGCTCTTGTGTGCCGGTGCCGACATCCCAGGGTGTGCTGTACAGACCGAGATAGTAATTCCATCCATCGTCAGCAGGGGGAATACTCTCTTCGCCATTCGCATAAGACGAATAACCGCTCCCGTCCGGTTTGTAATAAGCCGCCTTGTACCACTCATCTTCTGTCGGGAGAACGTATATTATCCCATAAGTTGACATAGCGGTCTCACGGTCAACCATAATGTGGCCGTCTGTACCGATTTGATAAGCGCCGAGGTTCTTGTCGCCACTGGTTAAGTAGTTACAGAACTGAGCAGCGTCATAGCATGAAATCCAAGCCACTGGCTGTTCTCCGCTCCACCCCCCTGAATCAACAATTCCTGCGGCAGTATCTATTGTCTGCCATTGAGCAGCGGTAATCTCATACTTGCCGATACGGTAATTGTAATTAACCGCACCACAGCCGTAAGGGTAGGCCAATCCCCCGCCTCTTGTATCCCCCAGATTACCCGCATTGCCGATGGTTACAAAGTCAATGTTGATTCCCTGTACAAAATCTGCCGGGGCAACATTCACTACTGCCATCACACAAATCATTACTGTCAAAACTCTTGTTTTCATCTTTTCTCCTTCTAAAATTAAATCGTTCTTTTCTCAAACCAAAATTATCCACGCTGATAAGACAAGCATCTCAGTCCATAAGACACCTCCTCCGGCAATAAGGCAAACTATGCCGCCATTGTTATGTTATTTCACTGCTGCCCTCCGAAATGGTTGGCTATTTGTGGGGAAAGCTGGATTGTAAAAAAACCGCTTCCTCACCCGTCCTCCGTGACATCCAATATGAGAGGATTCTACCAGACCGAAAACGGAAATGTCAAAAGAAAAGTCTTATAAAAAGAGGTTTTTCAGCAAAAAGGGCGAATAAATGCAAAAAAACAGGTTTTTTACTGTTAAACTTTCGCGAGATGCGAAATACGAACGATGATTCACACAATACGCACCACGCAATACGCACAACGAGTCACGAGTCACGAACCACGAGCGACGGCCTGTGCAGTCTTGCCCACACAGATAATTACCTTC
>CAZKOQ010000293.1:0-4600 GCA_964554425.1 uncultured Pirellulales bacterium
CTCCCAATAGTTCTCGTAGTCACCACCCCAGCTCCATCCACCCCACCAAAACCATCGGGACATATCTTTTTCCGAGTTCTTATTAACTTTCTCGAACCCGCCATTCTGGATGAAATTAAGCGGAGGGTCTGTTACCGACAGCGACTGAGAAACATATCTGCCCGCTAAGCGGGCCTTGAGCATGTCTATTCGCTTCTGGTAGGATTTGTCACTCAGCAGCCCATCCTTGTGTTGTTTCTCGACGGCCTTTATTGATTCTAATATCCGGTTTTCCGGCCAAAGCTCTTTTGTTAGGGTTGTGTTGTCTGCTTTATCCTCTTTACCCATAAACACTGCGCCACTTCGGAGATCTTTGATATATGCCCCATAAAGGTCCAGAATTTTCTGGTCCGAAGGCGCTGGGGCCACAATCAGCCGTGAGTGAGCCCTCGCTATCTCTCCTGCTCTTATATCCCGACCGAACAGAGATAGATATAGCGAGCAATGGCTGTCTCCCTCGTAGGGTGTAGCAATGGCAAAGCAATCTTCAGAAGGAGCCATTAGTATGACGGTTAGGCCTTTTTCCTTTTCTCGGCGTAATCCAATCGGTGCTGCCAGATTAGGCATAATTGCCCATTCCACCGGATTTGGCTCTTTCTGCCAGCGACCGTCGTGGATAGTCTGTAGCACTTGAGCATCACGCGGAAACATCTGCCAGTCTCCGAATGACTTCTTTGCCACGAGGAAACCAGGCTTTCCTTCTGTCTGAGGATTCTCACTTACATACACACAGGACGTAGGAAAGTTCTCATGGAAATAGGATGCCAGAAATACCTCGAACCGTTGAAGGTCTTTCTGCGGTTTGACAATAGTTTCCAGGTCAAGGGTCGATTCATCCTTCCAACGGTAGATGGTGGTCATCTCAAAAGGGTGCTCTTTCTCTGCCAGCCAATGAATCTGCATCGCTCCATCAGGCAGCAGCTTCGACTCGCTTGGCCAGTCCCACGCAGCGCTTCCATATCGCATATTCGCACTAAAAATACGGTAGAAGCTGAGGATACCGAATCTGCCATCAAGTCTTGTTCCTGATGGCACATGTATAACTGATGACAAACCGAGAGATTTACCTTCGGATTGCAGCCTTCCGCGAAGCATACCAGTGTTGAAAATATATCCGCCTCCATCTTCGGGGGCGAAAGAAAGCTTAGCCGATTGATTCGCAGCCGATATGGGCGTATTTGGGTATATCTTGTCAGTGATTGTTAGGGCGATAAACAATACCACGCAACTTAATCCTGCGATATATGACATATTCTGGTTCTTTATGTGAATATGCGTCCGTTTATTCAACATGCAATCGACTCCTTAAATAACACTCGTTAAATCTCTAACTTCAAAAACTGTTATTAGAACCTAACAAAATAGGTTGTTATTTATTTCGGACGAACTCTAATCTTCTATATTTCTTTGGCTGATAAGTGTAACTCACGACAAACCTAAAAGCAAGTTATGGTTAGATTTGTTAGGTTCAGAAACATCCTTTCACTAATCAATAAAGCGGCTCTCTGAAATTTGAGAGCCGCTTTGGTCATGCACTATACCCTTCAACAGTAATAATTAAATATCAGCGCTCTTTATTATCCACACATGAACATCCTCTTCATCTGCAACCAAGGCCGAAAGCGATAGGATCTCTTTTCGCTAAGAGGAAAGAGAGCCGTTGAAAAACATATGTTTTGTCCGTTTATTCTTTTCAGACACGTCTGGTTCCAATAAGCCCAGCTAATGCGTACTTCGTAAAAGCCATACTATCGGGCATTATTTCTGTTACTACATATTGAGGCGTTGCCTTTCATATATAGAAAAGGGGTTCAGTTCGGTCTTTACTGTTATTCAGCACACATTGAATTAGGAGACTTGTGACATGAAACTAATAGGATTCATATTGAAGTGGCTACATATTTTATGGGGTACTGGCACAAGTTTCCCACCCGGAATTGATTCTCACAGATGGGAAACCAAGCTCGAAATCTTCAGATGTATGTCCAGTTGGTAATGAATATATAACAAGGGTAAGATCGAAATTGCCAGACATACACCCATAAAAAGGTTGCCATCCAGAAACGGTAAAAATAACTGTCGTCAGAAGGGAAAAATAATTGACGTCGGTCAAATCCTGCCTGAAATGCAATAGTTTTGACTCGTTTTTCGCAGTTACTGCCACCAAAATCACCAAAAATTGAAGTATTTGCCTTTGCAGACCATAATTAGCCCGTGATTTTTACACACCTCAACCATCCTCATCAAAAAGTCGAGTTTCTTTTTCTGTGCTCTATTCTGTAAGAGCGAATGTGAGCAGCATAGCCGGTATTCCTATAAGTAGAAGTTAATGCTGCTGTTCAGTTCATGACGCTGCCGAAAACGCTGGTAGCGTGGCGGTTTGCATCTGCCTTAATCCCAGCACTATTCGAAAATGATTGTGCCGAACTTCTCAAACTCGTGAAAACTTTTTCCGACCCGGGACCAGTCCCAGCTTGTGGTCTTGCCTTCATCGTAATCAACACGATAGAAATTGGCTCGCCACCGAGTATGCGGCTTTGGGGGAACGTTTTGCAGGGGTTTGAGCAAATCATACGGAACAAAAACCTCGGCTTTCCAACCCGTAACACGGGCACCTGATTGTTTAGAGCCGCCCTCAACCGTGGTGGCCTTCTGTGTTTTTCGTTTCCCCTCGTAGTGCCAGGGACGCCAGCCGAGAAATTCGCCCCCAAAATTGGGGATGAGAATCGGCAACTCAAAACCCAGCGGCGAAATCTCGTATTCAAAATAGACCGGATGCCGCTCGTCTGGCCAAAAGAAGAACTCAAACACGTCTTCGTTCCACAGGTCGAGAAAGTCCTCGTTCATCGTGGCGGTAATCGTGCGGTCCTCGGCCTCCATCAGCACATACAGTCCGCTCCCTGAGTAGAGCATCTTGATGCGAGTCTGGTATTGATGACCGCCTGGGGTGCGCAGGTGAAGCAGCTCCCAATTGGCCTTCGTCCAGGCGGACGCGTCGCCCCTGCCGCTTATGACGAAATCCTCCGTCTGTCGGACCCGTAGCACCTTGGCAGCCGGTTCTTCTCGTGCCACCTGCTGCGTGAATATCCACGAACACCCGCCGACCACCACTGCCAAAACCAGCCCTACAAGTATGCGCACGTTCACAATGATTCCTCCTTTTCGCTTGATGGTGACAATAACGAGAACACAGCCATTCTGTACCTATCCCCCAAAAAACTCTGTATTGTCTGTTATTGAAGAGCTTAAATGAAGCTGCTCCATACGATTGATTATACTATAATGGTGATATGAATAGTATAGGCGACCGTGCTTAACTTATAAGACACACGAAAATCGTCGGATTGCTGCATAAGCATTGCTAAACCTTTCCGACAAACGCTGACTATGGTAAGATGACCACCATACCGAAAAGGGCCCTGTGATGGTGGCAAAACCTAAATCAACCAGACGACTTGAGGATGCTTGGCTTGGCAATCACTCATCGACTCATAATTCGGTAGATATTCAGGACGTACCTGAAAGGAGCATGAAAATGAAAAAGCGTAATTTACCAGGAGCTGTCGTGCACACTCGAATCTCTCGTCGGTGCTTTATGCAAACAATGACGGCCGCCACTCTCTGTCTCTCCCGCGATGTATATGCCACTCAATCAACTGGCACGCAAGAAAACATCAAGGGAAACTTGTCCGCCGCCGTCCAGATGCAGTTTATGCGGCCTGGTCAATTGGAGAAGGCCATCCGCGATTTTCCCGTGGTCTATGTGCCGTTCGGATTGATTGAGTGGCACGGAAAGCACCTGCCTCTTGGCAATGACGCGCTCAAGGCACACGGGATTCTGGTCAAGACAGCCGAGCGATTCGGCGGAGTTGTGTATCCGCCTGTGTTCTTTCACGAAGGATTCCCACAGGAGTTCTTGGTGCCGGTCCTCACCGAGCTGTTTCAGCGGCTCAAAAAAACCGGCTTTCGGGTTATTCTCGGCGTCTCCGGTCACAACGTTCAGGGACAGATAGACATGCTCAACAAGGCCCTGGCGCCCGTCGTGGCGGACGCAACGGCTGCCGGAGTCGGGCTATGGGAAATAACACTCAGCCGCTGCGATGAATCCAATACCGACCACGCCGCGAAGTGGGAGACATCCAACATGATGTTTTTCTATCCTGAGCTTGTTGATATGTCCGCTTTGGGTGACGGCCCTCTTGCGCCCAATATGAAGCCGCCGGATGGTATCGGCGGACTGGACCCACGCAAGCATGCCTCGCTTGAGGTCGGAAAACGTAATGTAGAGCTTGCATCACAGGCGATAGGAAGAAAGGCCAAGGAGCTTCTCGAATCTTTGCCGAAAGACCAGAGAACCTTCAAACTGCCGGCTATAAGTCCTGAGCACTGGTGGATGATTTAACACCTAAAAGATAGATGCACCTGACCAGAAATCCGCCGGCGTTTGCGAAGCTGTGTCGTCGAACCGGCTATATCAGGCCGCATACCCCGATGCCAGATGAGGGAGGCAACCACGTATGGAACGCTCTCATAGACACTGAAACCAAAAACGGGGGCAGGT
>CAZKOQ010000294.1:0-4579 GCA_964554425.1 uncultured Pirellulales bacterium
TCATTTTTTGTTCCGGATGGTCGTAAGGGCAGTAGGTTGATGGAAAGTCAACTGTGCCCCCGCCGTTATCCGGAGCAGTGCAGCAAGCAGCCCACACAGCCGGGTTGGCTACTGCAATTGTAGCCAACAACACGACTAATATGTGTCTAACTTTGCTTTCCATAGTTTGGTCTCCTAAAAACTAATGCTTATATATTTTTCATTTTTTCATACAATACTTTGGGTCTTCACTAATCCTGTGCGAGCAATTACAACAAATTTGATTTGCTATTCATATCTTGCACCTCCATAAACAACCAAATCTAAAAGGTTTACTTTCAATTTCACCGATAACTTTCACACCAACAAAACCTGTGCCTATCAAATCGCCTCCTTTCAAACCGCTCTTTATTAAACTTCATTGATACGACTTCCTTTTGCTGTATAAGACTTATATAGTCCTATATGACTAATTTAGTCCTATTTGTTCACTGTGTCAACACAAAAAACAAATTTTTTTGAAATTTTTCAAAATTTTATAGAATCCAAGCCAAACGGCCTAATATTTTGCTTACTACAATGCTATAAACATCTGTGGGAGCGGACGTTATCGCATTTTATAATATTTTATGAAATAGGGAGAATAGGGTTGCATCAAGGGGCTAATTGGCGTTTGTAGATGCGAATGTCATCAATTGTGCCGGACCAGAAACTAAATTGGTCGAGGAATTTGCCGGTTCCAAAATAAAGTCCCCCATCCGAAGTGGCTAAATTGCCAAGATTACCGACATCATCAGCAGCTTTCGCTCCATCCAAATAAAGATGCCGACGAGCCCCATCCCACGCAACTCCGACATAATGCCATACGCCGTCGGTAACAGTGGATGCGGCAACAAGCGGTCGAGTAAAACGGTTGCCATCCGTTAAGCTTGTAACAAGCCAGCCCTGCAACGGCTCTGCCCAAAGCCAGGTTGCCCCAATGCCATTGCTGTCTGCCTGAGCAATGATTACTTCTCCGGGCGCTCCTCCTTTTACCCAGGCAAATGCGCTAAAAGCACCATCAGCGGGGTTCAGCACGAATGGTGTTCTCACATAGACATTTACGCCATCGAATTGCAGAGCACCATTTATTCTGCCGTTAGATGGCAGCCAATTTGGCTCACCGAAGACCATCCCATTACAATCGCCGATGCTGTCGCAGGCGACGTTGCCGTCACTTTCATCTAATTTCCAGTGTGCGATTATGCCTGGTGTTCCCAGCCAATATTTGAAAATCGCTGCAAGGTCCTGGAAGTCCACCATATTGTCGCCGGAAGGCGGGGGGGCAATGTCAACCGGCGACTGTTCTTTGCGCCAGTATTTAGCGAGTTTTGAAAAATCCTTTAAGTCAACGTTTCCATCTGTGTTCAGGTCTGCTGTTTCAGGCCGCTGGGCGCCTCCATATTCCACGATGGTCATAGCCAGGTCGTATCCTGTCGCCGCACCTTTGCGAAACGCTGCTCCATCTGAGTAGCTATTCCAGGTCTCCTGGACGAAAGGCGTGAAGCCAATCGTGTCGGTAGCATCGATAAAATATGTCTGGCCTGGAATGAGAGGCACCTCGTTTGGATTGTAGCTCACTCCGAGCAAATCCGTGCTCGATGCGAAATACGCACCTTGTGTTGTTTTTGTAGGGCCAATCTGTGGTCCCGAAGGGCCGCCCTGACGAATTCGCCAGGTCAGGTCGAAATTCATATCGCTGCTGGCGGCGAACAAATCGACCGCTGCGAGGGCGCTGCCTGCTGCAACAAACGTTTGTCCCCATTGTGTGTCGTTCAAGCTGCCAATAAAAGTGCCCGGGCCGTAATTGAGCCGCGTGTGCGTAACCATTTGATTATTGCGGTCAACAAACACGGTAACATTCAGGTCGTAATTTCTTGGGCTGCCGTTCTCGTCATAAGCCCTGCCGTTTGGGTAGCTGCTGCCGTCTTTATCTCGCTTGTAGATGGCACAGCCGCCGTTGACCCAGATTTTGACGGCGTATTTTTTTCCAGGCGTAATCGGGATTTGACCAGAAAACCACCTTACCCACTCGTCCGAGTCCGAGGCGATGCTGTTTTCCCTTTTGGTGTCGAGCACCTTCCAGTTGCGAACGTCCGCGTTTCCATTATCTTCGAGGATACTTACCTCGGCCCAGTCTCCTTCGTATTCTCCCCAGCCGGCCATCATCCAGGTGACTCCTCGCATGGATGTCCCCGTCGCTATGAATGTCTGATACCAGGTCCATTTCCATTCGGTCCACTGCTGGCCAGCAGTATTTTTAAAATAAGTCGAGTAGTCCACATCCAGGTCGATATTTAGCGGCGTCTCCTGGCCGTCAACGATTCGGACGTCCGGCACGACTTTAGGTGAGGCAAAGAAATCCGGCTGGTTCACATATATCGAGTATATTCCTGCCGGCAGATTGTCGATGCGATAGTATCCATTGTTTGTAGGCGGCTGACCGGGCGGCGCTCCGAGGCGACGGCAGGGGCCAACCATAGAATTATCAGAAGGCGACAAAAACAGGTCCCATTCATAGAGCTGCACATACCCCATCGTGGGATTGCCGGCAATTTTCTCAAAACGCCCCTGGCCTGTTACCCAACCGTTTGCGCAGACACGCTGTTCAATCGCAAGAAACACAATTATGGCCGTTACATAACCAGCGGCAAATCGCCTCAACTTCATCCAGGTGACTCCTTCAAGAGAAAGTCATCACAGGTGACCCAGGTAGCCAAAAATGGCTGCCATTGTTTTTGAGATAGCACTATGAGAGTTATTATAACATATTGGAGCACTTGAAAAAAGTGGTGTTTGCTGCCTGGATTACGCCTATTGAATTAAGGCGTTTTTGAGGATTCCCAATAGCTCTTCATCCGTCAATGCTATTGGGTTGGTTTTCATACTGCTGGACTTTCTTGCCTTTTCAACTACCATCGGGAAATCCTGTTCCCGCAATCCGAACTCGGCCAGCGATGGTATCTTTGTTTTTACGCAAAGATTTTGGACCAGCTTGACCAGCTCCGCAGCCCATGCGGTCGCCTTGCTGGTTAATAGCCCGGCGACCTCGTCATATCGAGATAGCGCTGGTGAGTTATGCAGGCGGGTCTGTAATGCCTTGACATTGGCTTCTATCACGTAAGGCAAAAGCCGGGCGCATATTACACCGTGCGGAGCCGAAATCATTCCGCCTAAAGGTCCGGCAAAACCGTGCACAGCACCCAATCCGGCGTTCGCCAGGGCTAATCCGCTAAAGTGGCTTGCCAGAGCCATATCCTCTCGTGCACTTTTGTCGCTGCCGTTTTCGTAAGCCCGCAGCAAAGAGCGCCCGACTCGTATCAGGCCTTCTCTGCATACCCCGTCTATCAGCGGATTTGCTTTATTGCAAACGAACGGCTCTATAAGCTGGGTCAGAGCATCCAGGCCGGTGCTGGCTGTTAAAGCAGGCGGCATCGAATAAGTCAGCTCGGGGTCAACCACAGCCAGACGGGCAAGCATCAATGAACTTCGCATACTGACCTTAGACCCATACTGCGGCACACCAAGCACTGCGTTGCGGGTTACTTCTGCTCCTGTTCCGGCGGTAGTCGGAATCGCAATGAATGGCGCCGGATTTTTAACTATTGGTTTGCCCAAGCCCACAACCTCAAGATAGTCCTCGAGCTCGCCGTTATTTGTCAGCATCGCGGCAATCACTTTGGCGGTGTCAATGACGCTTCCGCCGCCGATGCCGATGACAATGTCGCATTTTGCCTGCCGGGTCTGTGCTATCCCTGCCTTGACCAGCATCGTGGTTGGCTCTCCGGAAACGCTGAACGTAATGCATTCTACGGCTTGCTTATTTAGCTGCTGGAGAAGTGGTTCAGCCCGCTCTACAGTCCGGCCGGTAACAATAAAGGCGCGTTTTCCCATCTGGGCTGCTAACGGTGCAGCATCCCGGATTGTCCCATTGCCGAAAATAATATGCGTGTCTGTTGCAAACTCAAATCTCATAACCAGCCCTGCCTGACCGCATCGTGCCGCGGCTAATCCCAACCTTTGTCATTTGGGAAAATGTTTGTGTATTTGATGCTCGTGCGCGGCTGGGCCATCATATCAGCGACGGCATCCCGCCATTTTGTGTAGTGGAGGGTTTCCTTGTGCTTGTTTGCATCCTGCGGAGTGCGATAGACCTCCACTAATACAAATCGCGTGGGATTATCCTGCTGCTGGTAACAATCGAAGCGGGCGACGCCCTGCTCTTTTACGCTATTACGAGCATTTTCAAGCGTGGCTGCCTTGAATGCCTCGACCTTGTCCAGCTTAACGTGCGCGAAAACATGAACTATAAACATAGCAGTTCCCTTTCAAAGTTTGAAAATTTCGGGCGGGAGTTTACCAGATAAACCAGTGATGCACAAATAGTTATTACGCAGTTATCCTGAAACGGGGCTGCCGGCAGGAACAAGCAATTTTTTTATGGATTTTGTCAATGGATACCAAACTGCTCGAACACTTGCAGGTTATCATCGCCGGTCTCTTTAGCGAGGCCGAAGGGTCTCGAACCCTCAACCTTCGGATCGACAATCCGATGCTCTAA
>CAZKOQ010000295.1:0-4576 GCA_964554425.1 uncultured Pirellulales bacterium
GTCTCAGATAAGCGAGATTCTACGGACAGATTTATAAAAGTGGCTCGGAAGCAAAATCGTTTACTGTTCTTCTATTATGTGGCGGTGATATTAATCATCGCCGGATGTGCGCTCCAGCAGCAAAAAAAGCCACCGGTCTGCGCCGGCAAGAAATCAGCAGAAGAGGCGCTGTCGGCTTTGCAGTTACAATCACAGAATACTTCTCCATTGAAAGCTACCGGCCAGTGTCTTCTGCAATATTATGTAGAAGGTAAAAAGCATAAGGAAAACTTCCCCGTGAAGCTGTGGGTCAATCCCCCGGCGGAAATTTACCTGCAGGGCGAGGTGGCTTTTAATCCCCGTGGGCTTGTTCTGGGGTCGAATGAGCAGGTGTTCTGGCTGGCAGCGAAGCCGGATGAAATTAGTAGCTACTGGTGGGGCCTATGGGCCGAAGAAAGTTACAACGAGAAGCTAATGATTCGACCCAAGATAGTGCTTGAGGCCCTGGGGATTGTAGCTATTGGCGAACAAAAGGGCGGTAATGAAAATTGGTTTTTCTCAAAAGAGCACAATTTTGATATTCTTACAGAAACTGATGGTGAAGGTGAGGCCATAAAGCGAGTATATATCAACAATTGCGATTATCTGGTGCGAAAGATTGAGCATTGTGTTGACGGAGCGGCTATGGTCGCGGCGGAGCTTGATAAATATAAAGAGGTTCAAAACGGCTTCTTTGTTCCAGCGAGTATAAAGATTACTAAACTCGCTGGGGTCAATAGGGGTGATTCGGTCAGGATTACATTTGACTCAATAAAGCCGGCCACCTTTTCAGATAAGCTGCGGAGCCGTCTATTTACTCGTCCTGAGCCGCAAGGATTCGAACACATTTATCGAGTTGTAGGCGGTAGCATTGTAGAGCAACGATGAGAGAACGGAAATAAGAGCCAAGACATATTAGAATTGGCTATGGGCAGAATGAATCTGAAAGAGCGAATCAAACAGGACCTGCTTATATTGGATGGGGCGATGGGCACTGAGTTGATTGCTCGCGGAATTGAGCCGGGTAAATGCAGCGACTACCTCAACATTCGAGCCCCGGATATTATCTCTGATATCCACCTCGCATATCTTCAGGCCGGCTGCGATGCTATTCTCACCAATACGTTCGGGGCCAACAGATTTGCCCTCTCACGGCACGGCCTTGATAAAAAAGTTGGAGAAATAAATTTAGCCGGCGTAAAGATTGCCCGCCAGGCATCAGGCAATAACAAATACGTTCTCGGCGATATCGGCCCGAGCGGCGATTTTTTAGAACCCCTGGGGAATGTAAGACCCGACCAGTTGAGAACCGCTTTTGCAGAACAGGCAAAGTCACTATTAGATGGGGGGGTGGATGGTTTTATAATCGAGACGATGACGGCCATCGACGAGGCAACAATCGCTGTCGAGGCAGTCAAGTCAGTTAGTCAATTACCTGTTTTTGCATCCTTTGGCTTTGACCGTGCCGGCGGAGATTACCGAACGATGATGGGTGTTAGTGTCGAGGCAGCAGTATCAAAAATGATTTCGCTCGACGTTGATGCGGTAGGATTTAACTGCGGCACAGTGTCACTCGATGAATATATAGAACTGGCAGAGAGATTTGTTTCGGCGGTGAAAGCTCTATCAAAAAATATTGCGATTTGCGCAGAACCTAATGCCGGCAAGCCAGAGCTGATTGAGGGGCGAGCAGTTTATAACGTCTCACCAGAGGATTTCGCGGCAGTTGCAGGGAAGATACATTCAGCAGGTGTCAACATTATTGGCGGCTGCTGCGGAACAGGACCGGCGCATATAAAAGATATGGCAGAAAAATTGCGGGGCTAACCACATCGGTTTTCCCAAAAACCTTCGCTTTATTTCGTGAGATTCTCTGCCGGTTCTGTTAGAATATAATTTCAAAAGAGTTTGGTTTGAGAGTATAGCCAAAAATGATATCTATTGATGCTTGGAAACCGTTAAACGCAGATGTTGAGCTGCTGAATCGCTGTAAGAAGGCCATAAGGCAGGTGGTTCCCGATGCCGATGTCATCCTTTACGGCTCTCGTGCTCGCGGCGACGCCGATGAGTATTCCGATTATGATATCCTTGTTCTCACCGATGGTCCTGCAGATATACCGGTGCACGAGAAAATGATTTCAAGCATATACCCTCTTGAACTCGATACCGGTGCTGTTCTGACCTTGGCTATCTATAACAGACAGCAGTGGGATACTCCTCTTTACCGGGCTATGCCTTTTCACAAAAATGTTGACCGCGAAGGGGTGCTGTTATGACCAAAGAAGAACGCGCGTTGGTTGAATACCGGATGAAACGGGCACGAGAGACCTTAGACGAGGCCAAAATGCTATTTGATGTAAGACATCTGAATGCTTATGTCAATCGACTGTATTATGCCTGTTTTTATGCGGTCTCGGCACTGCTCCTCACACGGGATTTCTCAACAAGCAAACACGGCTATCTTCGCTCATTGATGCATCGAGAGTTTGTTAAAACGGGCCTGATACCGAAGAACATGGGCACACACTTTGACTTATTATTCGATAATCGACACAAAGGAGACTACGACGATTTTGTTCGTTTTAAGGCCGAGGAAGTTGCCCCCTGGCTCGAACGGACACAGGACTTCGTCAACCACATTGAAGCACTCATCTCAAAACTTGATTGATTAAGTGGCTGGCGTGAACATCATTGGCGGCTGCTGCGGAACAGGCCCGGCGCATATCCAGGCAGTGGCCAAAAGGCTGAGAAAATAATAACTCGATAAAAATCGTTTTATGGGGTGAGGCTCAAGAACTTTGCGATTTGGTTGATGGTTTCGTCAGTTGCAGAGGTCTATTTGGGTGGCGTTTGTTCCTCAGGAGTAGCCTTTTCATGTGCCAGACAGACCTTACGAAGGGTCCATGGCAGGTCTTCCAGCCGCCTCTCCACCCAGTGGTCTCCCTACCGTTCTTTACAAGTGATAAATTTTCCTTTGTCAAAAACCGTGACACGTATTAGTTTCCCATTTTTGTCATAGTCCTTCCATTCGCCGTCCCACTTTCCGCAATTCCAGTTACCTTCCTGCTGGATGCTACCATCTTGCTGATATGCGACACCCCTGCCGTGATATACAAGCAAGTCAGGGGCAATATCGGTCTCAGTAGATAGTTTTCCGAGTATGAATATCTGTTCTTTATGGCAGGTTTCACCATCCGCTTTACTGTACTCGACAATTCTTTTCTCAGCAAAAGAATCGCTCTGGGAGACGGAGATTACTGCGACAGCTATAAGTACAGATATAAGTATAATAAACAGCATTAGAAGACATAATAGGTACGCACTCAAAAGGCCAAATGTTGCAAGAGCGCGGGGTGGGCGCAGATTCATTCTTTCCCAAACGTCCTTCGTATAGGTTGCCGCTGTCTTAACATTCAACTTTGGGGAGATGTCTTGGCTGACCCTTTCAATAATCTTCTGGGCAGTTAGAGACGGGATTCCGGCGGGACCAATTGTTTCATTCGCAGCCGGTGTCGTATGGTCTCTGTTGATAGTCAAAAGAAGCGGCTTTAATTCATGTGCAATTCGGGCAACCTTGAATGTAAATCGGGCCGAAATAAGACCAAACACTCCCAGCAGAGCAAGCAGCCAACTATTCAGCAGGAGTCCTCCAGCAATCAGTGCAAGGGATGCAAGCAGTTGCCAGCACAATTCCAGGTAGCGGTTTCTTGAAAAGAGTATCTCGTGCAAGAACCGGCCGCCATCCAGCGGGGAAAATGGTAATAGGTTGAAAGCGTTTATTATAAGAAACATTGTCGTGAACTTAAGATGGATCGGCACTTTTGTGATGAGATACATAAAGCCGAAGATGAGCCCGATGAAAATGCCCGGTATGGGACCCAGAAGAGTCACGATTGCCTTTTTGTATGTGGGGATGTTCCAGCTTTGGCCAGCGACAGCCGCTCCAAAGAAAGGTATAAAGAACATCTGGACGTTTTTGTATCCAAAGAGTCGCATGCCGACAAAGTGTCCTAACTCGTGCAAAAGCAGTACTACAATGATAACTATCAGATCGGTTGCAGTACTTTTGAACAGGCCCAGCCGAAAGAATATGAACAGTGAGACTATGAGGATAAATAAGTTCTTGGCCCAGCTACTGGTACCAGATTGCTGTTTCGTAATCTCGGCCAGAATTTCTTCACTGGTGTAAGCGCTGGTGGAAATAGCGTTGTTATTCGGATGATTACCTTGGATTTGAGTTTCCGGTGGATTTTTGCTTGCCATAGAATTCCCTCCGAAACGTCACACTTCAGGTTGTCCTAATGAGTTTTAAAATTTCGTCCACACTTTTTTGAGTGGCTCCCTGATTTTTTCTGATAACCTCTTGGCCGTTTCGGGCGATTTTGTCGGCGTAGGCGGATTCGAGAAGGCACTTCTGCAGCGCCTTCAACAATTCCTCCTTATCCTTGACCATAATCGCACCATTGGCAGCTAACAGTTCATCAACTGTTTGTTTGAAATTGAAGGCATAAGGGCCGAAGATGGTGCATTTGCCGAGTGCTGCGGCCTCCATCATATC
>CAZKOQ010000296.1:0-4573 GCA_964554425.1 uncultured Pirellulales bacterium
CCGCCGCTTCCCACCCCTTCACACCTCTCGAACCCGCCCACGTCGTCGCCCTGCCAGCAATGCAGCGAAATTGCGAGCTTGCTCAACCGTTCCATCGCCTCATTGGTATCGACGCCTAACTCGGCATAACACTCCTGTGCGGCCTTGTATGCCCGCTGCGGCGTATCGCGGCGAGCCTTCTCAATCCTTCTAAAATTACTCATACCGTTAGGTCTCCGTGGCACGGGCTTCCAGCCCGTGAAGACACGGCCAAGATGGCCGTGCCACAGTGCGGTTTGCTATCCTTTTTATTTCTTAATGATTTTTAATGATTCTTTATTAGGCAATTCGGGGAAAGCCGAATGCGGCTCAGTTTGATACCAGAATGCAACCGAGGACAAGTCGTCCTGCAGCGGCAGATACCTTCCCTCACTTTGCCAACCAAGCGCCTGTATTGTTACCTTCAGGTCCTTCTCAAATCGAATTGGGTCCATAATGTGCCAGCGATATAAACCAAACCGCGGCTGTTTTTCAGACTTTATTACCTGCGGCATACCCGTGTAAGGCGAGCAAAATTCCTGATACTGGTCTGTTCCCGGTTTGGAAAAACCATAAGAGCCGCAGAAGTAGTCCTCTGTTCCTGTGCCGCAGATTGTAGGAAATTCTTTGTCGCCATCCATATAGAACTTAATCTCACCTTCACCCCACCAGCCAGGGCTGTTTGAACCCCAAGTCATATATGTCCCAACATAGTGCCCTTGCCCGCGGACATTGTCAACGATTGTATAGACATCTTTATATGGCAGGGGGTTAATCCGCCGAAATTGGCTATGGAAATAAGCCATATCTTTTTTGACGTCCGTCAGCGTGTAGTCAATCTGATAATAAAGCACCATTTGTTTATCATCAATATTGGTCATAGTAATTTTGCAGTGCTTTCGAAATGGCATCGTCCAATAGCAATTCAACCCGCTCATAGGATTGACGCAAACCGGCAGCGATGTAATCTGCGCATATTCACCCATGCCGCACGCAAAGAAATCACCCGCCGGACATTCGACTGATGGTTCTTTCTCGCCGTCCCAGTAAATCTGCAGGACGTTCATTCGGTTGTCGCCTGTCGGCGTCATCCAGATATGCTGGATAGCTCCTGGCCCTTTGATTTCACCCAGCACGAAGGTCTGGCCTGCCGCAATAACCACCGAAGGAGAGATCTTCCATCCCTGTTTCAGCTCGCGGGCGGCCCTTGCTCCTGTTCCCTCGGTTGCCATACCGCCCTTGCCTTTTTCACCGGTGAAATTCTCAGGGCTGATTGACCGCGTCTTGGCCGATGACAGGTGCGGTAACTTCCCAATGCTCATATTCAGCCCGTCAAATTTGCTCTTTAGCCCGTAAGCATCCGTAGCACAGAAGCAGACACAAACTAAAATGCTAATCGCCAAAACTTTTTTTCTGGTTGCAGTAGCGGTTGTTAATTGCCTTGTTGTTTTTGCCGTCAGCTCCATAATTTTGTCCTTTCCTTGTCAATCAATTCTTTTTTGCCTATCAATTTCGATATGTTTCCAATAGTTTTTCTTCCGCCTTCTTTGTCCACAATCCATCGTTCAAATGCTCGGCTACTTCAGGCATCTTTTTGTGCAGTTCATCAAGCGGCACAAGTCCCAACTTTTTGCACGCAGGATAAACGATAATCTTACCTGCTATCGTGCGGTTTTCCACTGCTCGAATCCCTTCGGTCGCGCCTTCAAGCCCGCAAACAGCCGCAACAGAAACATTGGTGTCAAGTTTGCCGGACTCCGCCTTTTCCAACATCCGTTTCATATCATCAAGCGTTGAGCCGCTTGTTGCAATAAAATACAACTGTTTCTGGATGTAAGTATCCAGGTCAATCTTGCCCGTAACTGTTGCAGGGATGCCTGCAAATATGTTAATAAGCCCCCTCTCGGCTGCACTTTGCACCGAGGCCTCCACCAGATCCGGCACCGGAGCCATCAGGGCAATGTAGTCAAAAAGTCGTCGCTCGTCGCTCGTCGCTCGACAACGAGTATCGAGTATCGAGTATCGAGCATCGAGAGTCGGATTATATGATGTGTATTTTACGCCATTTTTTTCTGCTAATGGCCTTGCCACCTTTGTCAGCGCAGCCAACCGTTTATCATCCACATCGCTTGCAAAAACGCTCACGCCTTCGACCCCCTGGCAGATGTTGCGGATTACGTGCATCATTCCCATTGGGCCTCCTGCGCCGATAACGTTAATACTGTCCCCTGGCCGAATCTCATCGGTGTCGGGTATTATTTCCATTGACTCGGCAGGGTTCCAGCCGCTCGTTCCTATTATCCTGATGCCGCCATAATGTATCAGCCCAACCGCAGTGGTAACCCTCCTGCCGAATTTGCGACCGCAAAGAACAATATTCAAAAGGCCTTTTGCTGCAATTTTTGCAAATAACGCTTCAACGGTTTCTGCTTCGCACCCAAAATAGATTACGTCGTCATAAACGGCGTTGCCAAGCTCTGCTATGTCCCTCATTCTTTTTACTGCCGCGTTTAACTTGCTCGGTGCCGCCGCCAGCGAAACCCACGTTACCTGGGCGGGTCTGCCATAATGGTTAAATAAATCCTGCAAAATATCTTTAGGTATCTCTATGTCCGCAACAATAAGCATATTCCCATCGGTTTTTAGTTTCGTTCGCTCTCTCGAAGCATAAGCGTCTTCGACACACGCCCAGGGTTCTACCAAAGCCACGGCAGAACTGGCCAGCATATCAGTAACCGCAAGAAGCATCGAGTCTCCTTCAGGCGAAGTGATGACCCTTTCATCAATCAGGACATATTCCTGGAGAGCTCCTTCAAAGTTATAGCCGAACGCCCCGTTGGAGGCAGCCGTCCTTAGCCACCGGTAGTCCGCCTGAACAAGATAACGCTCGCCGACCTTAAAATCTCTCACGAGTGGTCCTACTGCTGCAACTCTAATTGATGCCTCGTGTCCGGGCACAGTCGGCGCTTCGCCGGGAACATAACTGGGCACCTCTTTAAGCATTTCAAGGTCGATGCCGGAAACAAGCTGGCTTTTGCGAACGTGGGTGGAGAATTGCTTTAACAGCTTGAGGTCTGAAAAACAAAGCCCCACCGCTTCCACCACGCAAAGAATTTGGTGCGGCCCGGGCCGAAAAACTTTTTTTGACTTATTCAGAATAAGCTTGTCCGGCCCAATCAATTGCACAGCGTATTGTGTTTCCGGCAAAGCGACACTCATTTCTCACATCTCAACCAGCCAGTTTTTCATTTTAGATTTTAATTTGTCATTTTGATATTTAATTTTTGATATTTGATTTCGATTTATTCTGAGTTTGGGCTTTCAACTTTTAGATTCTGTCCGGCTATTTACCATATCCAATATTTGCGAGGGTGTCACATCAATCATTATGCCTCCAAGTTTATCTTCCTGTGCCGGCCAAAGTGAATCGCCCAGTTTCCTGAAGAATTCGTTTTTTTCTACGGCGCTCTTGAAGTTTTCCTTGGCCCAATTACCGGTATATCCCAGCCCACATTTTTGCTGGAGCACCGAGTGCGCATATACGATGTGCGCTCCTTTCAAGAACACCGGCACCAGCGGACGCAGCTCGTCCGTGTCAAAGTCATCAACAAATTTCTGTCCGGGGCTGTTCATTTCCGTCCCTACTACAACAGGCAGATTCAGCTTTTCGGCAAGCTCAACAATTTGGTAAAGATTTTTAAGTTTTACATCCTTAGCTCCGGGTGTGTAATTGCGGTCGGTGATAATGTTAATCGCTGCTGTATCTATTTTCATAGCAACGTCAAGCAGCTCTTCGATTGCCTGTTCGCCTTCGCTTGTGCCATCCAGCCAGGTCAAGGTTGGAATTCCACCCGCTGCAAGCACAAACCGATTGGTCTGTGCCATTTGGGGGAATGAACCCTTGTCCGGTGGCACATATCCGACCCCGCCGCGTTTCATAGTTTTGGCCCGAATCGTATTGAGCAATTCTCTGCTCTCAGGCAGCTCTGTCGATTTAACCTCTACTTCAAGCTTTTCAGACCAGAACCTGACTATCGCATCTTCTTTGTCAAAGATTTCTTTTGCCTTGCGCGCGTATGCAAGACATATATGCCGTTCTGTCGGGTTGCCTGATGGGGTCAGGGTAAGCACATCACGCTTGTAGTCTAATTCCACAGGCCGAAGATATTTATTCACCCGACCCATCAGGTCTCGATTTCTTTGTTGTGCGGTTTTACGCAGGTTGAGCAGGAATATTTTTTGTTCGCCTTGTAAATCGGCCCTCGGAAAACCTACCCCCATATGGTATGTAATGCCTGGCTCGCCAGGAGACGTCATTACTCTATCTGAAAACTCCGGCACATAAACTCGCGTCTCTAACCCGGCGCATCCTTTCAAGCCAAGGAGCCGTGCTGCCTCCAGAAATTCCTCCAGAGCATCCAGCACGTCGAAATCTACCACTCCTGCCACGGCTAATCCGCCCTTGCGAGCCAGCCACGCAAATTTGCTCGGCGAATAACCGTAAGTGTTGTAGGAAAAAAACGTGTGGCAGTGCAGGTTCACACTTTTGCCCGCC
>CAZKOQ010000297.1:0-4564 GCA_964554425.1 uncultured Pirellulales bacterium
TTGGAGAACTCATAAAACTTCTTTAGTATCTGGTCCATTCGAGTGAACATTTCCGACTTGACGCCGGTCAGCCGGGCAATTGCCAGCTCAATTTGTTTTTCTTCTGTGCCGCCCACACCTGCCGCTGCCTTCTGTGGTGAGCTCTTCTTTATCATAAACCAAAGGCACAACAGTCCCAGACCAAACAGAACAACCAGCAGCATCGTGCTCTTGCGCAGGTTCTTACCTTTGGTCGCGACGGTGATGTATTCCTGCTCCTGCGGCTTTTCAGAAACACCTTCGGGCGACTTATCTGCATCAGCCGGCTTTCGCCCCAACAGCTCGCCGATACTTTGCTCTTTCAAAAAAGACAACATAGATAAGCTCCAAGAGTTTTAACTTTCTATCGTCCCCCGCTCTTGCTTCGCAAGAAGCTGCGGGGGCGTTGAGTCCCCATAAATCGGAAATCGGGACCCAAAACTGTGTTCAACTGGTTTTGTTCTGGAAGAAAATACTTACGATAAAATCAGCCGAGACCTGACCTTCGTTGTTTGCCTGCTTATCCAATTTCATCTCTCGAATCTTCATTATTCGCGGAAGTTTCTCAAGCTCCAGAAGGAAAGAATAAAACGAGTTGAAATTGCCCTGGAGCTCCATCCGCAGGGGCTGTTCGACATAGCCGTTGTTATCCTTCTGGACCAAGGTGCGAATCGTTTTTGGTTTGAGACCCTGTTTTTGCGCAATAACAGTTACCTGCTCAAGCACCTCGTAAATCTGGCTGGTCGGAGGCAGTTTGCTTTCAAAAAATTCAATGGCCTGCTGCAATTGTTCGAGTTGCTTTGTGAGGTCTTCCGCAGCAGCAGTCGCCTTTTCAAACTCCGCCAGTTTTGTCAATTCTGCCTGAACACGGTTCTTTGCCTCGGCCAGGCGCTTATTAGCAGGCCTAATCATATACTGATAGCCAACCACGCCCACACCTAACAGAAGCACAAAAAACACAACTTTTCTTAAACCGCTTGTCATAATTTTGCCCTCACTCTATGACCAATAACTCCTGACGCCATATCCGCTCGCAGGACCTTCCCCGTAGCACACAAGCTAAAAATTATACACCGACTTCTCTGCAAGCGTCCTGATACTATTGATATCATCTTTGGTAAGCTGGACATCGGGCCTAAGCATCGCAGTGAGCTTAAATTGCCTGAAAATCGTTTCCTCGACTTTATATTCTTTTGATTCCACCAGAGCGACATTATCCAGTAAAGTTGACACACTCAGTCGCTCAATATAGGCCGCCACCTGAAGGTCGCTGGGAGCCATTCCTGAAATCTCTATATGCGTTTCGAGCAATTTTTCCCGCGACGGTTTCGGCTGCACAGCCGCCGTCTTTTCGGCCTGGGACGCCTGATACTTGTTTGTCGGTGCAGGCGAGCCGGTCTGCACGGGCTCTTTCTGAATCAAAGACAGCTTCAGCAGCGACACACCGGACGGCAGATTGTTGGTAAACGATGCCAGCAGAACGCTTCGCGGAACCGGCTCAAGCAGCTCCGCCGTGGTAAGGGCCGCCTTCATCATCGCTTTGCGCTTTGTCTGAAGCTCCTCGAACTGCTTTATGGCCTCCTGTATCTGAGCCATTCTGGTGTTGACAAGCTTTTCTTTTACATCGCAAGCACGCTGGCGTATCTTGATAGTTGCAAATGAGCCGCCAAGACCAGACATTACAATGGCAAACAGGATAATACACATCCAGTTTGTTCTACGAGACTCATTGCCTTGAACGTAATCATCCGGCACAAAATTTATATTGAGCATTTTTTTACTTTCCTCCTCTTGGCGAAACTTCAATCACCCTATATCGCACCGGCTCACTGCCTCTATGAAAGACTAAGCCCGAAGGCCGTAGCCCAATTAATCGGACTATTTCTTCTATCTATCAGCGTCCCAGCAGAACCGCTGGCTGCCGCGGGGTCCTCGGTGAAATGGTTGCCGTTCATTTCCACCGCCGCCAAACAATCTCCCATCTGAGCCGGTATCTCCAATTGTTTTGCTATCGATGCACACGTATCCCTTTGCACGGCACGGCCTGTAAGGAATATCATACGTTCTATTAAAGTGTTAGGCAGCACCAGGCTGAACTGGCGCCTGCAGGCAGTCAACTCCAGAATCAATCTTGTTACCGCTTTCTCGTCGCTGAACTGCTTGGCGCCGATCGATATCGAGCGGGCCAGCAGCAGATTCTTATGCCGACTAACGATGATGTTGGTGCAGTTCGGCTCAATATCAACGAGCATTACTACGGCTTCGAGGTCGGTTTCGCGTCTGCCAAAAAAGGTGGCATAACAGTTTGCCAGAGCCACAGGCCAGACGTTGATGGATTTAATCTTCAAATTGGCTTCTTCGTATATGGCCAGATGTCTGTCTATAACCTTACGCTCGGTCGCCATTACAAGGACATTATCTTCCTCAGTAACAATGAACTTTAACATCGTGTTCTCTTTAAGCGACTCGAACGGCAGCTTCTGCTTGACCTTAGCAAAGATTAAATCCTCGGGTTTGCCTTCGCCGGTTTTAGGCATCTTTATATGGTCAATAAAGACATCACTTGCTGGTATTGCTGCTATTACCTCTCTGCCTCGGAAATGGCCGTTAGCGGCAAAGCGGCGTATAGTATCGATGGCCCATTTCTGCCAGCCCGCTGTTGCGGGCAGAATATCATCAGGCCGATTCTCGCTGATGCCGGAAACAAGACTTATGCCCTTTCCGTTGTTTGCAAGCTGGGCCAATCTGATGCCGTCATCACCGATATCAACGCCAATTGCATATAAATGATTTTTCAAAAAACCAAACATAATCCCTTCACTCACAAAGCTGCAATCAAAGTATGTGCCCTGCGCTCCAACTGCTGTGCGGGCTCCCCCTGCCTATCTAACGCTACGAAACGAACCCTGCACATAACTATCATCGTCCTAACTAAGCATCTCTATCAGATTACTTTTGGCCAACAAAGCCAGACCTTATGGCAACTGCGACAAATTAGGATAGTGCCTAATAAAATATAAGAAACAGTATCTCAATCAGCCAAACACAGAGGATGTGTAAAAGACGCGTCCTGGGAAAAATCACAACGTCAAACTGCTACTTCCGATAAAATGCGCGAACGAACAACCTCCACAAATCCATTGTCAATCTGATAAAATGAGCCGTTTCTGTCTCAGAGAAAATTTTTTGAAAAACAAACTCAAATACAAAAGTTTTTATAAGACAATAACCACTATCGGCAGGAATCTATTGCGAAAAATGCGAACGAAGGAATAGTTTATGGGATGATAAAAACCAAAAATGCACAAGACAAAAGTCAGAAACTAACTTTTCTCACGCATCCCCCGCTACTCGGCTTTTAGCCGGCGGCTCATCAAATCAGCAACGGCTACCCGAACGGGCTTATTCTCAAACAATACCTCATAGATTGCCTGTGTAATCGGCATCTCAACATTGTATCTTTGTGCGAGAGCAACAACCGACTTGCAAGTAGCAATACCCTCGATAACCGACTCGGTGGCGGCCTCTGCTTGCTTGATGGTTTGCCCTTTGCCAATCCTTTCGCCGAACGTGCGATTTCGTCCTTTGGGCGAAATGCAGGTTGTTACTAAATCGCCTAAGCCGGCCAATCCTGCAAAGGTCTGGGGTCTGGCCCCCATCGCAACGCCTAAGCGGGTTATCTCGGCAAGGCCCCTCGTCAGTAGAGCCGCCTTGGCGTTATCACCAAGCGTTACGCCGTCTATGAGTCCGGCAGCTATCGCAATTATATTCTTCATAGCGCCGGCCAGCTCAACTCCAACGACATCTGTATTGGTATAAACACGCAGCCAGGGAACGCCTTCTGAGAAAATATGCTGAATGTCCCTCGCAAGCGACTCATCGCTCGATGCTGCACACGCGGTTGCAGGGAGCTCGCGAGCAAGCTCATCGGCTATCGTCGGGCCGGAGAATGCAACAAATCTCGCGGACTGTTTTTCAGTCAGCACATCGGCGAGTATCTGTGTCGGACGCAGGAGCGTCCCATTCTCAATGCCCTTGGCTACCGAAACGATTGGGACATCTTTGGGGACATATTTTTTCAGGCGGGTCCATACCGGACGCATAAATTGGCAAGGCACAGCAGAAATAATCAAATCTGCGCCGGCCATAATACGTTTGTCATCCGGCTCGAAAGTAAGGGCCTTCGGAAGCTTGTAGCCGGGCAGAAATTTTTTGTTCTCGCGATTTCTTGCTATCTGCGCCAGTTGCCTTTGGTCATAACCCCACATCCGAACGCTCGCTACCCTGCCCTTTCCTTTGTCATTCTGAGGCGCAGCCGAAGAATCTCTTTTCTCACACAGCAGCATCGCCAGAACCGTGGCCATTCCCCCATCGCCGATTATGGAAATTTTTTCGTATCTCGTCTCTCGTCCCTCGTCCTTCGTCCTTCGTGACTCGTGGCCCGTGTCTCGTGTTTTGCCTGATTTACGATTCATTGCTGCGCATTAGACCAGCAGCTCATAGGGATGTCAATCGTGATATTTCCCTCCAGTCATTGCGAGGCCAG
>CAZKOQ010000298.1:0-4552 GCA_964554425.1 uncultured Pirellulales bacterium
GCTATTTTCGGCTCTGCATTACGTAAAAAGTAAGGGCCATCATTTGCAGAACAACAGCAAATCCAAGCGCAATTTGAATCGAGCTTACCTGCCGTGTCGGACTCATCAAAAGCCACACGGTTATCAGCAGACAAAATAGCGCCCCACCCTGCACAACACCTGCCATCAGCCGCGTTATGGAAAATTCCGCTCCAAACATCTCCGTCCGCTGCATCTTTTTTAATTGCTCAAGAATCGCGTTAAGTAACTGGCTGGTCGTGTCGGTATCATCTTGTTGTTCGGAAACCTCTGCTTGTTGTTCCGGTTGCTCTGCCTGAGACAATTGTTCTATACTGTCTTCCACCGCTTCCAGCGGCTGCTGTTTCGGTTCTGCGGGTTCCAAAACCGCTTCAGCAAGCTCCGAAACCGCTTCAACAACTTGGGAAACCGGTTCACTTTCTTCGGGATTTCTTTCATCTTCACCTGCTGGGGCCGGCGGTTCCTTAAAAACTATCTTAAAACTGTCACCCTGAGTCCCGACCTGTTCGGGACGAAGGGTCTGGTCTTTCAAAAAGGGGGATTCTTCGCATAGTTTATCCGCCGGTCGTTCGGCGGATTTATCTTCGAGCGAAGCAAAGGGCTCAGAATGAAATTGTATGTTTTGAGGTAGTTCCTTAGTCACTACCTCGGTATGTGAGCGATGATACCTTTTTATAATGTTGACTGCCTCCCTGATATTTACCGCTTGGTAATCTGCGGTCGCTTCTCCGGATTGCGGTTGTCGTTTGTGCCAGGGGGGATTTATCAAGATGGTTTTGCATCCGGCTCGCAAACCTGCCTCCACATCCCGGCTGCTGTTGCCTATGCACCAGGATTGACCTAAATCAATATCCATTTCTTCGGCGGCAGACAGAAGCATCCCCGGATTCGGTTTTCGCCAATCGCTTTCTTTGCGATACTTCGGAATAACGCCCTCAGGATGATATGGACAATAATATATCTGGTCCAAAAAGGCGCCATTCTCTGCGAGCAATTGCTTCAGCCGGTTGTGAATCTCCCTGAGAACCTCTTCCGTCACGATTCCCCTTGCAACGCCGGACTGATTCGTGGCGACTACCAGCTTATAACCCATATCTTTAAGTTCCCTCATCGCCTCCCCAACGCCGTCTAACAGCTTCACCTGGTCCGGATTATTGATATAGCCGGCATCCTCAATCAGCGTATCGTCACGGTCTAAAAATATCGCTTTATTGGACATCTCTTATCCAGATTTACTTCTTGCAGAAACTCTGTTCCACAAGCTCGCAAATAATATGATAAGCAAGCTGGTGCATCTCCTGGCTGCGAGCTGTCGATTCGGCGTTGGCGCAAAAGCATATATCTGCAATTCGTTCAAGTTTACTATTACGCCTGCCCGTAAAAGCCAGCACAAACGCGCCTTTTTGTTTAGCTGTGCGTGCTGCCTTAATGACATTCGGTGAGCTGCCGCTCGTTGAAAACGCCCACAAAATATCTCCTTTTCTAACCAATGCCTCCACCTGCCGTGCAAAAACATCCTCATAGGAGTAATCGTTGGCAATAGATGTAAGGATGGATGTGTCCGTCGAAAGTGCCGCAGCGGCTAATGGCTTTCGCTCCTTCTGGAATCTTCCAACTAATTCTCCTGCTATGTGTTGTGCGTCTGCCGCCGACCCGCCGTTGCCGCAGAGGTAAACGGTTCTGTTTGCTTTTAACGCCTTGATTATCGCCTCAGCAGCCCGAATGACAATCGCGGTGCCCTTCTTCTGGAATTCGTCCAGCATCTTTCGGTGTGTCTCTATGGCCTTAGCAATCTGTGTCTTTGTTTTTTGATTCATCAGCGAATCCGGGTTTTTGCCCCCAGCGCCTTAATCTTTTCAATTGTTGCTGTTGAGCTTTTGCCTTCCACAATCGGTGCAAGAACGACCTTACCGCCGTATGATTCAACAAATTCCCGCCCAACTACGCCTTTCTGCGCCCAGTCTTGCCCTTTTACTAATATGTCCGGCCTTACCTTTTTGATTAGGTTAAGCGGGTCCGGCTCATTAAAAATGGTAACATAATCGACCGTTTCCATCGCCGCCAGAACAGCGGCCCTGTCATATTGATTGTTTATAGGCCGCTCAGGTCCCTTAATCGTCCTTACGGAACTATCGCTGTTCAAGCCGACAACAACAATGTTACCTTGCTGCTTGCAGAATCTCAGAAAATCAATGTGCCCCCTGTGCAGGACATCGAAGCAGCCGTTTGTAAAGACCGCTGTCTCTTTTTGCCTGCGCCGCCAGGAAAGTTCCTCCGCTAATGAATCAGCCGAGCGGACCTTGCCGCTCCTGCTTCGATTTTGACTGACAATCTCGTTGATAATTTCTTCAATTGTTACCGTTGCGGTGCCGAATTTCTCAACCTCAATTCCGCCGGTGATATTAGCAAGCTGCACCGCCGTTCTATAATCGCAGCCGGCTGCTAAAGTCATCGCTAATGTCGCCAGAACCATATCGCCCGCTCCGGTAACATCATAGACGCTCCGCGGCCGTGTGGGTATCAGTTCACTTATATCTTTCGTTTTCAGATATGCCCCTTCTTTATCCAGCGTAATTACCACTGCCTCAAGCTTCAACCTTCGCACAAGTTCGTCCGCTGCTTTTGCTGCATCGTCAGCGGTTATTATCTCCAATCCTGCTGCCACAGAGGTCTCCTTGCGGTTCGGCGTAATGGCAGTAGCGCCGGCGTATTTTGAATAATCACCGACCATCGTAGGGTCAACCAGCACTTTTTTGTCCGCCGTTGTCGCCCATTCTATCATTTGTCTGCACACCCCTGCTGAAAGCAGACCCTTGTCATAATCCTGCAGACACACAATATCTGCTTCAGACAAGCTATCTTTATAGGCCTGAAGAATTTTTTTATACTGTTGCTCTGCAAGCGGTTCAACTAACTCGTAATCCATCCTAAACAATTGTTGCCTGTGCCGGTGCTGGGCCAGACCTATCAGCCGCTGCTTTGTAATAGTAGGCCGGCCCGTCACTTCAAATAGCCCGCTAACGTCGGCCCCAATTTCAGCCAGTTTCTTTTTAAGAATTTTGCCGTTTTGGTCGTCCCCTATCACGCCCACGCAAAGTGGCGCTCCCCCCAGAGCCGTCACATCCGCAGCTACCGACCCCGCTCCTCCGCACCGGCTCTCGCTGTCGGTAACTTTCAATACCGGCACAGGGGCCTCGGTGCTAATCCTCAACGCATCGCCGTAAATATAGACGTCAAGCATAAAATCACCTGCAACCAGCACCTTCGGCGACCCGAGGTTTGTTACCGTTTTTAATAACTTCTCATACATTTTATGCCCTCTTCAATTCTTGAGGATTTTACCCGATAATGCCTCCTCAATCAAGCCCTTTAATTTGTCCTCTCCGGATATGAAGTTCGCCTCAACTACCAAATAGGCCATTGGTATATCCTTTTTGATAAACTCCGATACAGGGATTTTCGTCCGGTCCTTTTGTGTTGTCAGTATCAGTTCTGCCTTTAGATTGTTGGCCAGCTTATAAATATTTGTGGCGTCATCACTGCTGTAGTGATGATGATCGTCATAGATTTTGAAGCCGACAACTTCCGCCCCGATATTTTTGATTGTGTCTAAAAATGCCTGCGGATTCCCTATGCCGCAAAAAGCAAATATCTTCTTTCCTTTTAGTTGTTCGATGCCGATTTCTTTTCCATTTATAGATTTCGCGCAAATTGGTTTATGTATAGACCTTGCAATTATTACCTCCGAATTGACCTGTCGTATCTTCTCCTCAAGTTTAGATAGTTCAGCTTCGCTAACCTGGTCGCATCTTGTAATAACAACAGCATCCACTCGCTTTAATGCCGCGACAGGTTCTCGCAATAATCCAGCCGGCAGCATCCTGCCGTAGCCGAGTGGGCAGGTCGCATCTATTGTTACGATGTCTATGTCTCTGTGCAGTCGCCTGTGCTGAAATCCGTCGTCCATAATCAGCGCCTTTGCCCCGAATTTATTGATTGCCTCAGCCGCCCCCGCAACGCGGTCCGGGTTGACGATGACACTGGCTTGTGGACAGCTTTCTATAAAAATCGCCGGCTCATCAATACTCGATGCTCGCTTGTGCTGGTGTGTTTTATAACCTCTGGTTAATATGGCACACTGAATATTTTTCTGCTCCAGAAATTTGCACACCCAGACGACAAGCGGCGTTTTACCTGTCCCACCCACCGTAATATTGCCGATACTTATAACCGCGGCGTTCACCTTGTAAGTCTTAAACCACCCTTTGGAGTATAGAAAGTTGCGCAGCCGGATAACAATTGCATAAACAGGTGCCGCAAAAGACAAAATCAGCCCCACGCACGGACACCGGCAGCCGCTTTCACCTGAAATCAATTTTCGATACGCTTCCTGGTTCAACTGAAAATCCTTTATGCCCTGTTGAAAAGAATTAAGAATGTCATTTCGAGCGAGCCGTAGGCGGGTCGAGAAATCTGTTTTTTTAGTAGATTTCTCCACTTCGTCCCGACAAGTCGGGACTTCGGTCGAAATGAC
>CAZKOQ010000299.1:0-4551 GCA_964554425.1 uncultured Pirellulales bacterium
CCTCAATTCTTCCTAATCTACTCCTTTCCACCCATAACTGACCCATTACCTTTTCGCATAGAAACAAGTTGACTCCGAGTTGCCATATAGTTAGAATCCTTCGGTTTTTTCGGCGTTCAGCGTATAGTGGGTAGAACTCTGCGATACGCAGCGAAGGAGGTTAAAACCGATGGCAACACCGCTTGAAAAATGGGTCGAAGAACAGGCAAAGCTCACGCAGCCGGACCGTGTTTACTGGTGCGACGGCTCTGAAGAAGAAGCACATAAGCTCATTGAGATTGGCATAAAGCAGGAAAAGATAGGCGAGACCCCAATCTTTTCCGAGCTGAACCACAAAACTTGGCCGAACGCATATTTTCACAGGAGTCACCCCACCGATGTGGCCAGGACCGAGCACCTCACTTACGTTTGCCAGCCCGATAAGGACCTTGCCGGCCCGAATAATAACTGGATGGCTCCTTCTGAGGCCAAGAAGATGCTTACTCGGCTGACCGAGGGGTGTATGCGAGGCAGGACGATGTATGTTATGCCGTATATGATGGGCCATCCCGACTCGCCTTATGCCAAGGCCTGCGTGCAGCTCACGGACGTTTCTTATGTGGCGGTAAGTATGCGGATAATGACGAGAAAGGGAAAGAGGGCGCTAGAGAAAATCGGCGGCGGCGAAAATTTTGTAAAAGGGCTACATTCCGTAGGCGACTTCGACCCGAATAAGCGATTTATAATGCACTTTCCCGATGACAATCTTGTCTGGAGCATCGGTTCGGGTTACGGCGGCAACGCGCTTCTGGGCAAAAAGTGTTTTTCGCTGAGAATCGCCTCGTGGCTGGGCTACAAAGAGGGCTGGCTGGCGGAGCACATGGTTATTATGGGTATCGAAGACCCACAGGGAGACGTAACTTATATTGCCGCTGCTTTACCGAGTGCCTGCGGCAAGACAAACTTGGCGATGCTGGAGGCCAGTTTGCCGGGCTATAAAATCCGGACGATTGGAGATGATATTGCCTGGCTAAATATCGGGCCGGATGGGCGTCTTTGGGCAATCAATCCTGAAACGGGACTTTTCGGTGTGGCGCCCGGAACATCGATGAAGACAAATCCCAATATGATGAGGACGTTGAAGAAAAAGGGATTTTATCCCACTTTATTTACCAATACGGCGTTGAATACAGATACCAACGAGCCGTGGTGGGAGGGACTGGATGGGCCTGTGCCCAAGAGCTTGCGGGACTGGCAGGGAAAGGCGTGGGACGGCTCGCAAGGAGGCAAAGCCGCACATCCTAATTCCCGATTCACGGTGTCCATTTATAATTCGCCTACGCTCTCTAAAGAATTTGATAATCCTGAGGGCGTGCCGATTTCGGCTATAATCTTTGGCGGAAGAAGGACGCAGCTTATACCTTTAGTTGTGGAAAGCTCTAACTGGCAAAACGGCGTGTTTCTGGGCGCAAGAATGGGCTCAGAAACAACCGCAGCCGCTATCGGTCAGGTGGGTGTGCTGCGAAGAGACCCGATGGCTATGATTCCTTTCTGCGGCTATAATATGGGAGATTATTTCGGGCACTGGCTCGATATGGGCAGGAGATTGTCCCGCCCGCCAAAGATATTCTCTGTCAACTGGTTCAGGGTCGATGAAGAGGGCAAGTTTATATGGCCCGGGTTCGGCGATAATATTCGTGTGCTCAAGTGGATAGTAGATAGGGCGAATAATCGCGTCTCTGCCAGAGAAACGCCGATAGGTCTTGTCCCTCACTTAAAAGACCTGAACCTTGAGGGATTGAATATTCCGCGGGGAAAACTTGAAAAGCTGTTTGAGGTCAAAATGAGCGAGTGGTCGGGTGAGGCCAATGATATCACAAAGTTTCTGTCTCAATTCGGTGACCATTTGCCTGAGGAGCTGCGGCAGGAGTGTGACGCATTATCAAAACGGTTATAGTTCTGAGCTTATAGTTTGTTGAAAAGAGTGGGCGGTTGGCATGAAAAAAAAGACCATACGGACAGGCATTGTCGGTGCGGGATTTGCCGCAAGATTCCACTTTGAGTCTCTGCATAAAGTGCACGACACCAATATTGAAATTGAAGGCGTTTTTGCGATTGATGCCGTGCAGGCGGCTTCTTACGCGAAAGAGCGGGGAATAAAGACCTACGACACACTTGAATCGCTAATAGATAAAGTAGATGTCATTCACGTCTGCACGCCGCCGGTTGCGCATGAGCCGGTTGCTATTGCAGCGCTTCAACGCGGTAAGTTCGCCATTGTAGAAAAACCGCTCACCGGCTACTTCGGCGATGGCTCCGATAGTTTCAACGGTGATAGATTCCCCAAGCAAGTAGCCCTCGACAATGCTTTAGCCAGTATCAAGCGGATGCTTGAGGCGGAGAAGAAAAGTAAGGGCGGGATACTTTACGCCGAGAACTGGGTCTATGCCCCTTCGATTCAAAAAGAGCGAGAGATAATCGAGAAGACCGGTGCGCAGATTCTCTGGATACACGGTGAGGAGGCGCACAGCGGCTCGCACGCATCGACCTACGGATTCTGGAAGTTCTCCGGCGGCGGGGCAATGATAGGCAAGGGATGCCACCCGCTGACGGCGGCGTTGTATCTAAAGCGAGTGGAAGGTAAAGCTCGCAACGACAGGCCCATTCGGCCAAAGGCGGTCTCGGCCCGCACCGCTGCGTTGACCCGTCTGAAAGACTTCGAGGACAAAGGTCATATCCGCGCCGATTATCACGATATCGAGGACTTTTCTCTAATGCACGTTATTTTTGAAGATGGCACAATTGCCGACATCTTCGCCTCAGATATAATTCTCGGCGGTATTCACAACTGGCTTGATGTCGCAGCCAACAACCACCGCACTATATGCAATATTAATCCCAATACGGCGATGCAAAGCTACAATCCTGTGGATGCGTATTTCAAAGATGTTTACGTGGTGGAGAAAATCGGCACAAAGCAGGGCTGGTCAAACCCATCGCCGGATGAGGACTGGTTCACCGGATACCACCAGGAAATGGAGGCGTTCTACCGCACTATTGCTTACGGTGAGCCGCTCGAAACTGATAGCTCCTTAGCAGCGGATGCAGTATCGACAATATATAGCGCTTATGTTTCGGCAGAAAGATTAGGCGCGGAGGTTTCTGTCAAAACATTTTGAACTGCCGGATAGCGACGGACTTTTACTTAGTTTTAGCTCAAACAGCGGGATAGGGAAACTCAGGAGCAGTGTGCTTTAAAGGTGGACAGCAAATGGTTTTTATTCATTCTAATTTTTAGCACTCCTTCACTATTTCCTTTTTACCTACCCGCAAGGGCACCCAAAATGGGTGGCACGGGCTTCCAGCCCGTGAAGACACGGCCAGGATGGCCGTGCCACGGTCCTATGACTAATCAATGGTTCGACTCTGCTCACCATCCTGAGCGAAGTCGAAGGATTGCAACCATCCTTGCTAACCCCATTTATTGACTGGACAAAACCGTATAGAATTTGGTATAATATTTTCAGAACTTAAAATTTGCAATTCCCTCCTGGAGTAAAAAAGGTGGAGAAGTTAACGTTTCTATTAGCTTGTCTGCTTCCAGTAATTATCTGTCAGACCCAGAGTGTCGAGGCGACGACAATGGGTGCCGCTTTTGAACTTATGCTCATAGGCGTAGGACCGCTTCCGCCGCCGATAGTTACAGGAAACTCCGTGGAAATCTGCCTAAATAGCAGGTACTCACTACATTCCCTCAGTGGCACTGCCACCGACCAGCAGATAAGTAATATCGTGTGGGCTGCGGGTAAAGCTCCCTACACAGGGACTTACCGGAATATATATGTCGTCACGCCAACCGGGACATATTTGTATGACCCGGTCGGCCACTCACTAAGCTGGTATTCAAGTGAAGTAGTGTCTGGTGGTGCCTTCGCAATTAGATATGACAGGGAGCTTGATTTCGATGCCGGGGTTTCGTTTATGCCGGCACTACTTGCATCTGTTTCTTTGTGGCGGAGCACTCAATCCTCCGTAGCGAGCTGCCCAAAAGGACTTGGATACCCAACGACAAGGTTGTTTTTTGGGGTCCAGGCAGTTAAAGGGCTGACATCTACATTGGCAGCGCATTCTTCTGTGCCGGCAGGTCAGCCGGGATGGCTGCCGGACCCTTGCACTGCTGGCGATAACAAGCTTGAAGAAGTGCTTGGCAATCTGAATTACGCCAGCAGTTTTACTCAAACGAATTTGACACTGCAGCAAATCTCCCAGATTCTATGGGCTGGATATGGCTGCACCGCTCATACGACATCTAACAATAAGGCGGGTTTAACCGTTCCTTCAGCATACGCCAACTATTATTTGACGGGACGCATTTATCTTGCGAACGAAAATGGCGTTTATCGTTACCACAATAGAAATCCCAGCGCAGACACAACTAAAAAGGACCACAGAATCGAGCAGATAAAAGCCGCTGATGTTAGAGGCACTCTGCAATCTGCTGTCAGCGGGTTGCCACGGGCGCCGTGTTATGTCATACTTTGTCTTAATTCATCCGATGCAGGGCAGGAGTTC
>CAZKOQ010000300.1:0-4527 GCA_964554425.1 uncultured Pirellulales bacterium
CTCAGCCCTTAAAAGTGTAAAAGGCACCTCATAGAAAAGGGTTCACCAGCCGTTCCTCACGTCGCTTTTCCTGCTGAACTCCCAGACTTTACCCAGAGAAATTGGTAATGCCAAAGAGACTGTATTCAAAGTCGGCCTGAGGGAATTACGTGGTTCCACTATTTGTTGGAAGTTGATTTCGCCTTGTGTTCCGTTACTGCTTACTTCGTAGAAATAATCAATCGTAGGGCTGACCTGTGCTTTTGAGATATTGTTGAAAGTATTCGAAAAAACAAGGTAACTGAATATGATGAGTTGACGGGACTTGTTCCGCATGGGGGCGATGCTAGTGAAAAAAGTGGGCACAGATATCAAGACGCAGGGATGACTCCCTTGATTAGTAGCCCAAAAAGATGTATATTTGTTTTTGAGTCTACAGATTAACTCTTAAAGAACTCGCGGCATCACTATGAACAGACGAACAGGATTTACTTTAATAGAACTTTTGGTAGTGATTGCAATTATTGCATTATTGATGGCAATATTGCTGCCGGCACTACACAGAGCCAAGGAACAGTCAAAAAGAGTCGTCTGCTCAAACAATCTTAAGCAAATAGGACTGAGTTTGCACATGTTTGGCTCGGAAAATGATGGTCGTCTCCCACTGAACGGAGCAGGATACTGGCTATGGGATATCGCTTACAGTACTACGGATTATATTATTGCTACTGGCGGTGACAAGCACACCTTCTATTGCCCCTCTGACCCAACGAAAACCCCGGACATGGCAATTCTCTGGCAATTCAGCCAAGACCTTCCACTGGGGACTCCTCCCGGTTCGGTGCCAGAGCCCAAGACAGATCGGGACCAATATTATCGAGTTACAGGTTACTTTTGGATGATGGATACTGCTGGCGGAAGACCATATCAGCCGCAGGGCACACCTAAAAAGCATTGGGTGAAAACGCTGGACTGCAAACAACCTGCATCGACCGAGATCGTTACCGACGCGACCCTCAGTACAGGTCCTGACCCGAAGACTGCCAGCTTTGTAGAGGTTCGTGGCGGGTCATGGGCCAGATACCAGATTCCCGACCGCACCAATCATCTGAATCGGGGCGATAAACCTGACGGTGCAAATATTATTTTCGTCGAAGGTCATCTTGAATGGCGACGATTCAATGAGATGGATGCACGCGTCTGGCCACCTTATCACTGGTGGTAAGGCAGGGATGAACCTCAACCTTAGCCATTTGGGCATTTTCAACCCCCTTTCACTGTTCTTAGCCTAAAGTCTTTAAACCAAGTATCGTACGCTGAGTCTTGGTTTTGCGAGGCTGGGATGATGCTGATGAGAGAACACGGATTCTTTCGAAAAGTCAGGTTCAACAGCCGCTCCTTACGTCACTTTCCCTGCTGAATACCCAGACTTTGCCCTGAGAAATCGGTAATGCAACAGAAGATATTACAAAGCAAACGTATAATATGTTACCTTCCCATCCTGTATGGCGTTTACAATTTAGTTTGCATTTTCTTTTCTTAAGCGATTTAATTATTGACGTGAAAACAAAGGTCGGATGTATTTTAAGGAGATTCCGAATGAACAAGGAAGGAAATATCAACAAGGCCACCGCAGCTCTTCTCACAAAGCAAAAAAAACAAAAGACAGTTTCACGCAGGACATTTATCAAGGGATTAGGTGCCATTGGCATAGGGTCTATCTTCTTTTCTGCCGGCCTATCCAGGCAAGCGAAAGGACAATCTGGTCGCACTTACATCGATGGTCTTTCCACAGAACAGCTAATAGCTATGTACACCGATATGTTAAAAATCCGCTTGTGGGAAACAAAGATTAAGGACCTCGCCCTCAAAGGAGGTTTCCGTGGGGTAGCCCACCTGTACGTGGGAGAAGAAGCTATTGCTGTGGGCGTCTGCGGCGCTCTGAGAAAAGATGACTACATAGCCAGCACTCACCGTGGGCACGGCCACCTGATTGCCAAAGGCGGTGACCTTAAGCTGATGCTGGCTGAAATTACTCATAAAGCCACTGGCTACTGCAAGGGTTACGGTGGCTCCCTTCATATTACGGATACGAGTTTGGGCATTCTGGGAATGAACGGTATTGTAGGCGCTTCGCACCTACTGGGGGCAGGAGCCGCATACGGAATCAAGGTCAAGGGAACCGACCAGGTGGTGATAAGCTTCGGCGGAGATGGCTCTATACAGGGAAGCTTTTTCACCAGTGCCGCAAATAGCGCTGCCACATATAAAATACCCTGGATTTGCGTCATTGAAAACAATCTGTACCAGATTTGGGTTCGATGCTCGGACGTGTATGGCATCACAGACTTGGCCCGAAGGGCAGACGGCTATGGTATTGAGGGACGCGTAGTGGATGGTAATGATGTCCTGGCTGTCTATGCCGTGGCAAAGTATGCCGTGGAAAAGGCCCGTGCCGGAGGGGGTCCAACCGTCATAGAGTGCAAGACCTACAGGTGGTATGACCACTATGGAATAGGAGGTGCTCAAATTGGGGTAGATGGTGCCTTTGGTCTTGGCTACCGCTCCGACAGGGAACTGAGGGAGTGGATGGCCAGTGACCCCATTCCGAGATTTAGACGGTTCTTAATAAACGAAAAGGTGCTTACCGAAGAGCGAGCCGATAAGATAGTTGAAGAGGTCAAGCAAGCAGTAGAGGATGCTGCAGCATTTGCCCAGGCACAGCCTGTTCCAAAACCAGAGGATGGCCTGTTAAATGTTTTTGCCGAAGGCGCAGTTCCTCTGCATAAAAGCTAAAAAAGGGAGGTAAAGAATATGCCAAAGAGTATGAGCTATGCGATTCTCGAAGGTATTCAAGGTGAGATGAAACGGGATAAGCTGTTGACTCTCTTATATGAATACCAGAGCCCGGTAGCCGGTTGGGAAGGACGAACCATCAATCTGGAAGCAGAGTTCGGACGCTGGCGAGTAAGATTCAGCGCTATTGACGAGAATTGGATAGTCGGTGGTGCTATGGGGATGTCTATGATTGGTGTTCGAGCAATTGCTCACATACCGAGTATGACCACCCTTATTCCCTATGAATTGATGTTCAATCATGCTGGCAAACTTCGCCATATGACAGGTGGACAGGCAGCATTTCCTATGGTGCTCTGGGCCGATATGCAGGGAAGGTCGCCATTTCAGGCTGGGCAGCACGCTGATGCCGGGCTTGAGTCCTGTTACGCCAGACTGGCAGGCCTGAAGGTGGTAATTCCCTCCAACCCTTATGATGCCAAAGGATTGATGATATCAGCTATCAGAAATGTTGACCCGGTTGTATTCTGTCAGTACCCGCTACCGTCCTCTGGTCCGGACGTTCCCGATGAACCGTATACTGTTCCGATAGGTCAGGCTGCCGTTCGCACGGAGGGCAAGGACATAACCATCGTTGGCTACGCACCACAAACAGTCGAGATAGCAAAGGCGGTAGAGCAGCTCAAGCAGCGAGGAATCAGTGCCGAATTCATAGACCCTCGGACGTTAGCACCTCTGGAACAGGTTATGGAAACCATTATTAACTCGGTCAGGAAGACTGGCAAACTGCTAACCTCGGATGATGGTTCCTACAATTTCTGCAATTGCGCTGAGATTATTGCCAGGACTGCTGAGGCGGTGCCAGGCGCGAAGTTCAAAAGATTGGCTTTCCCCGACGCCCCACCACCGGGTGCACCGGAGATGATTAACTATATGAGGGTAAGTGCTGCCGACATCGTCTCTGCTGCCGAAAAGATGGCTCGAGGTTAAGGAGTTTTTCAGGACGAGAAAAAGCATTCTCCTCTTTGTTGCCAGCATTCAGGAGGAAATTTCAGGCAGATGGGATGGTAAAAGATGCAGGAAAGAAGAAGCCAGGATGAAACTCAAATTACACCAGGATGTAAATACTGCGGATTCGATACCCACAAGGATATCATTAAAGCAGCCATCTGGACTAACAACGGATTAATTGTTATTGAAGATATACCTGCTCGCTTGTGCGGAGGCTGCGGGGAACAGTTTTTCGACGAAAAAGTTACTCAGAAGATTGCGGAGGTAACAAAATATCCAGCATCGAAGGCAAAGCGAAAGGTAAGGGTCCCCGTTTGTTCGCTGTCGCAAGACCAAGCCGCAGAAAAGCAGAGCAAACCTGAGAAACCAGATAAACAGCATACAGCGTTTACTTATTATCAAAAAAAGCAAGTAATTGAATCAGCCGGTATAAATGAGAACCATCAAGACAGTTCCCTTTGCAAGTATTGTAAATCAGGGACCGTTGAGGATGTGATCAAATCGGTCTTCTGGCTCGATGGAGAGCCGGTTGTTGTAGAGAACATACCGGCGAGGGTGTGCCAACGTTGCGGCCAACAACTTTATGACGATGAGACTACTGAAAGAATCACTGCTTTGGAAAAAAGCAGATGTGGAGCCGCAATGGTAAGCAAGAGTATATTGGTGCCCGTTTTCTCTCTAACTGACGTTAACCCAACTTCCGCAGTTGAGAGCCAAAATCGCTGATTTCAGCGCAAAATT
>CAZKOQ010000301.1:0-2926 GCA_964554425.1 uncultured Pirellulales bacterium
CCGTAACGGTCAAATGAATACAGTTGGAATCCTCAGCCGAGATATTTCCAATCTCCCAGGTAACCGTGTGGGAGTTAGGGTCGTATGTTCCGTTAGGTTCAGATGCATAATAGTCCACCTCAAATGGAAGTTGGTCTATGATTATAACATCGCTGGCGCTGTTGCCATCGGCATCGTAACAGATTTCGTAGGTAAGGTAATTCTCATCAAAAAAGTTCCACGGATAGACACACCCCGCATCATTGACATCATCAACTATAGTCAAAGAAGGAAAAGGCGGAACTCGGGAAACAACAGGGACAACCGCAAAATTCGGGTCTCCCGCAAAACGCATACACTGATTCTCAAAACAGGCTGAATAATCGGCATTGGCCTCATCAAAGGCCTCTTTGACGGTATTACCGTCATTCATACACTCAAAAAGTTTCCCCTGCCAAAGTTTAGAATATGTCCAGCATATTGAACAATTTTCCTCGAACATCCCACAATAACCAACTGTTGATGTATCTCTTGTTGAGCCCATTCTAAAGGCGTATGACAGAGTCCCTTCATTTACGTCACACATCCCATCACAGCTTCCCAAGAAAGCAAACGGCAGCTTAGTGAAATCGCTAATCCAATCATCGACTTCGCTTGTGTATGTGATTTCATAAAATTTACCATTACACCCGCTTGCAAAACCCCATGGGGACCCGTGCGCTAACTCGTAAAACATTGATGTTGTGGTTGATTCTATATGGCTCTGTACTTTCTCTTGGGTCGGCCATTCCACAGCTTCAGTGGAATAGCCCATTATATCGAACCAATACTTAGCACCATTTGGCACATTTAGATAATAGTCATACCATACCCCATTGCAAGGACTCTCAGATTGTGGACCTGATAAAGAGAATGCCGTGTAAGAAGGCGGCGGAATACCATAACCAAGTATTTTTCCTTCTACTGCGTCAATGACTGTCAAAAGTATCCCTCTGTTCTCATCAATGCTGACCACCACCCAGCAGGGATTTCTTGGAGTCGGCTTGATAGGAGAAAAGATGTCTGTTTCCGGTGATATAATAAACAACAGAGAAAATCGGACCCGCCCCTTAATCATTAACTCTGCTTGTACCTTCGTAACATTGAGTTCAGGCAAAAAAGCAGGCAAATCTTCTCGCCAGTGTCCCTTTACATCTATCAGTGCCAGGTTCTCCCTATCAAATTGATATACGATATAGTCGAGCTCGACTATCGCGCCATGTATCTTTCTTTGATGCCAATAGACTATCTTTTTACCTATCTCTAACTCTATAAAATCATTAGGATCAGGGTCTATACCTTTCAGAAGATTCCATTGATGATTTGCCGCTGATGTAGGAGAAATGCTGTTGAGGATAATTAGCGACAGAATAACGAGAAATTGTTTCCTGAATGTCATGTTTGTTCCTCCCTAAACAAAGTTTTTCGGAATTGGCGATTAACTTCTCTTTCTTAGCAACAGTCCACCAAGACCAAACAACAGAAGTGATCCTGGTTCCGGCACAATTGTATAACTTTTAAGTTCAAAAGTAACTCTTGCACCTTCAGGTAATCCTGGGGCACTCCCACCAGGCCTAACAAATTTAATACTCCCAACATTCGGTGCCAGATACTCACCATGTGCATACGCATCAGGTCCTCCACCGGACCACCAGTCAAATTGAAAGTTTATACAATCAAAAAATTCCCCCGCTGGGACATTAGAGGTAACACCAGATTGCTTAAGACGAGATAATCCGGATACGCCCCCAGTCCATTCCCCTCCTCTGAAATCATATCGAATTGCATCGTCTCCGGCCCAAATCATCAATAACCTATCTGCCTCAGAATCATATCTAAATAGTGTTTCGCGGCCGATTGTTACGTCATAATCGTTACCCCATGGCCTACTACCCGGAACAGGAGGAAATATATTGAAATAATCGTTGAATTTATAGTATGTGTATCCGTCAATTTCTTCTGTTCCGATAATCGTAAAAGTTAATTCTATGCTTGGAGGAGGCCGACGCGGATCCGGTTCACCAAGATAGTTAGTATATGTCCACGAGTTACCAACATTAAGTGGGAAGTAAATTTCAGCCAAAGTGGCTTTCGCATCATGCTCCCATCCTGCTAACGCCAAAGCCGCTGTGATTAGAATCATTCTTTTCATAATTCCGTCCTTTCGAAAATTTATTATGTATATTTTATGACGTTTGGATCTGTTTTGTTTTCTCATCAGAAGTGTTCCGAGACCAAGCAGCAAGAGCGTGTTTGGCTCTGGTACAATTGTATAGCTTTTAAGTTGAAAAGTAACTCTTGAACCCTCGGAGGTTTCACCTCCGGGGACGACATATTTAATAAGTCCAACGTTTGGTGCCAGGTACTCTCCATACATATATTCGTTAGGTCCGCCAGAAGTTTTCCCGAATTGAAAATTGATACAATCAGAGAATTCTCCTGCTGGAATCCCGAAGCTAACATCAGATTGCTTGAGTCGACACCATCCATACCAGATGGAGTCCCATTCACCACTTACAAAGTCATATCTAATTGCATTATCCCCCGTAGAGCGATACGTTAATATTCTGTTTGTGTCTGTATCAAGCGTAAAGAAAACATTTTTCACTAACATTATTTCATCATTGTCAGGAGGTGGCGGAAATATGCTAAAAAAATTATCAAACTTATAGAAGGTGTATCCGTCAATTTCTTCTGTGCCGATAATCGTAAAAGTTAATTCTATGCTTGGAGGGGGCCGACGTGGATCCGGTTCACCAAGATAGTTAGTATATGTCCACGAATTACCAACATTGAGCGGGAAGTAAATCTCAGCCAGAGCAGCTTTCGCCTCCCTCTCCCATACCGCTAATGACAAAACCGCTGTGATTAAAATTATTCTTTTCATAGTCATGTCCTTTCAAAAATT
>CAZKOQ010000301.1:3026-4527 GCA_964554425.1 uncultured Pirellulales bacterium
ACAAAACCGCTGTGATTAAAATTATTCTTTTCATAGTCATGTCCTTTCAAAAATTGATAAGAAATACATTATGATGCCGGATGTTGTTTATATTGACTATGCGTTCCGGATTAGCTATAGGGAAAGTATCGATAGGGAAAGAGCGATTGCAAAGAATGTCAGGCACACGGGGATACCCCGAACCGCCCTGCCTCAATAAATACTCCATACCCTCGGTCCTCAAATACGGCCTTCCCTGACCACCATCTCTCATAATTTTATTCCTCTAATTTTACATTATTATACTCTTTTACTCGCGATATTGCAATAGAAAACCTCAAAATCCTCCAGCCGTCAATAGAAATCCTGAAAAATGAGAAATATTTTCTGATAGAAGCAGAACGCGGTTCCAAAGCCGCATTTCTTGGAATTTGTAAGTCTGTTGTCTTTGAGATTGCGCGGATTCAAATTGACGGTATAATCGGTCTGCGTTATTGTATGGGCGGAAACTCTGTTTAGCAGTTGGAGAATCTGAGTCAATGAACAAAGGCGTCGATTTTGATATTGTTGTGATAGGCGGCGGAATTGTCGGGCTGGCATCCGCGTATAAAATTACGCTTAATCACCCGCTCATCCGTATTGCAGTTCTGGAAAAAGAAGAAAAACTGGCGGCGCATCAGACAGGCCACAACTCCGGCGTCATCCATTCCGGCCTGTATTATAAGCCCGGCTCGACTAAGGCAAATACCTGCGCAAAAGGCCGAAAGGAGCTTATCGCCTTTGCTAAAGAGCACAAAATCCCTCACCAGATTTGCGGCAAAATCATTGTTGCTACGGACGAAAAAGAGCTTGTTGGACTTGAAAAAATTTTCCGCAACGCCCAGGAAAACGAAATAGAAGGCGTCCGGAAAATTGAGCCGCAGGAAATCAGTGCTATCGAGCCGTTTTGCACCGGCATCGCAGGTCTCCACGTCCTGTGCACAGGGATTATTGACTTCACTGAGGTCGCCGCCAAACTCGCTGAGCTAATTCAGACCACAGGCAGTGGCAATAAGATTTTGACTTCGCACGAGGTTGTCGGCTTTGAAAAGCACGACTCTCATACCGAGGTCCTGACCGGAAGGGGAGCTTTCTCTGCAAAATATATTATCAACTGCGCCGGGCTTCAGTGCGACAGGATTGCAAAATTGGACGGCGTCGAACCGGGGATGCGGATAGTTCCCTTCCGCGGCGACTATTATGAATTGACCGAACAAGCCGGCTCAAAGGTTAAAAACCTGATATATCCTGTCCCCAATCCCGACTTTCCGTTTCTGGGCGTTCATTTTACGCGTATGATTGATGGCTCAGTCGAATGCGGCCCCAACGCCGTCTTTTCATTCAAAAGGGAAGGTTACGGCAAGACCGATTTTAATCTGAAGGATACCTGGGAGTCGCTGTCCTTTCGCGGCACATGGAAATTATTTTTCAGATACTGGAAATATGGGCTTGGCGAATACGCAAGGGCCTTTTCTAAGAAGCT
>CAZKOQ010000302.1:0-4525 GCA_964554425.1 uncultured Pirellulales bacterium
CCATCTCGGTGCGCAGGTCGTGGTAAGTGTCGGTCGGGCTTACCGGGAAGTAACCGCCCTTGAAACTCGGTTTGTATCCGAGGTTCGGTTCCTCAAATCTCGCCGTATTCCACGACCCTTCGACGGAATCTATCATATACATTCCTGTGTGCTGATTTTGCTCGTAGCGGACTTCGTCAAAAATGAAGAATTCCGGCTCAGGCCCGATGTAGCAAGTGTCCGCTATTCCGGTCTTTTTGAGATATTCCGCACCTTTCTTGGCGATATACCGCGGGTCTCGCGTGTAATTCTTCCTGGTCACCGGGTCAACAATGTCAGCTATCACGCTGACAATCGGCTCCTTGAAGAAGGGGTCGAGCACTGCCGTATCCGGGTCTGGTACCGCCAGCATATCTGATACGTGAATTCCCTGCCAGCCGCGTATCGACGAGCCGTCAAATCCCACACCTTCCACAAACGTGTCCTCATCCCACGTATTCAGTGGAAATGTGCAGTGCTGCCACGTCCCCAGGAGGTCCGTGAATTTCAAATCAGCCATTTTAGCGTTGTGCTTTTCAGCGAACTCAAAAAACTCTTTAGGTGTCATTGGGTTTCTCCTTCTTATAGACTTTTTTCGTTTTTTTGATACTTGCCTTACTGCTGCAATATCTTAAACAGAATTGCAGGATGTAACAAGATAAAACAACAAACAAGTCGAAATGACTTGCCTCCTTAACAAGATTCTTTGTTTAACCTATCGCCTCACCGTCTCTTTCGCCGGTCCTAATCCGAATGCACTCCGGCAAGTCCAGAATGAAAATCTTGCCGTCGCCGATGTTGCCGGTCCGCGCCCCTTCTGTAATAGCTTCCACAGTCGGCTTTACGTAGGCCTCATTGACTGCAATCTCCAGCTTTATCTTTTTTAGCAGACACCCCTGTTCTTTGTGGCTGCGATACACCTCCGCGATGCCCTTCTGACGACCTCGACCCACCACGTTCGACACCGTCACCAGGTGAATCTCCTTTTCCGTCAACTTCTTGAGCACTTCGTCTAAACGGTCCGGTTGAATAATGCCTATAATGTATTTCATATCGCCAGCCCTTCATAACCTAATCAATCAGTGTGTATGCAGCTTCACGATGCTGCGTCAGGTCAAGACCTACCAGCTCCTCGTGCTCACTGACCCTAAGTTTCATAACTATGTCCACTATTTTCAGCAATGCCACACCTACTATAAAAGAGTACACCATTGTTACGATAACGGCTTTTGCTTGAATCCAGAGCTGTATCGGATTGCCGGACAACAGGCCGTCCGCCCCGGCAGGATTGACCGACTTGGTGGCCCAGATTCCGGTTGCAATCGCACCCCATATTCCACCAATTCCGTGCACGCCGAAGGCGTCCAGCGAATCGTCATAACCAAAGAGGCCTTTTATGAACGTGATGACAAGCCACGGAAAGACGCCGGCTCCGGCACCTATCCAAACTGCACCGAGCGGCGTGACAAACCCTGATGCCGGCGTTATAGCTACCAGGCCGGCCACCGTGCCGGTAATCATACCGAGTGTCGTCGGCTTTTTGTGCTTGAGCCAATCCAGTAGCGCCCACACTAAACCAGCGGTTGCTGCGGCGGTGTGTGTTACTGTGAACGCGTTGCCTGCCAAGCCGGACGACGTCAAGGCACTGCCTGCGTTGAAGCCGAACCATCCAAACCACAATAACGCCGCACCCAACACTGCGAACGGCAGGTTGTGAGGCGGAGAGATGCTGTTCGGATAACCCTTCCGACGCCCTAACACCAATGCCGCCGCCAGAGCGGTCATACCTGCGTTAATGTGCACCACCGTCCCACCTGCAAAATCCAATGCTCCCCACCTGCGCAAGAAACCTCCAACGCCCCACACCCAGTGGGCTATGGGGTCATATACAAAAGTCGCCCACAACAGCATAAAGATACAGAATGCTGAGAACTTCATCCGCTCCGCAAAAGCACCTATGATTAACGCCGGCGTTATTACTGCGAACATCATTTGGAACATCATAAATACCTGGTGTGGTATGGTGCCGGCGTAATCGACATTGGGCTCCATTCCAACACCTTTGAGCCAGAGCCAGTCCAAGCTGCCGATCAGCGAACCCTTGTCTGGCCCGAAGGATAGACTGTAGCCCAGCACTACCCATTGCACACTCACAAGACAGAGAATCATAAAGCACTGCATCAACACAGACAGCATATTCTTGCGGCGAACCAGCCCTCCATAGAAGAACGCCAGCCCTGGTGTCATAAGCATCACTAATGCTGTTGATATCAGCAGCCAACTGGTATCGCCTGTGTCCACCGCACCCTTTACCAGAGCGGTTGCAACACTCTGTTCAGAAGCACTGGCGCTGCCGACTCCAATGCACTGCATACTTGCTACAGCAAAAACCGATAACCACCTACGCATCGCACTTGTTTCCATTCTTAGTGTTCGCATACAACCGCCTTTCATACAGTCTCCCTCCGCAATAGAATCCTTACGCAATATGTATGCAAACATCGTGCCAAACTCCGAAAAACGGTTCATTATATTTGTAAGTCTTTGCAATAGAAATACTTATAAACGAATTCGGCCTCTAATGTTCTGAAATGCAATCTACATTATGGTAGATATTATTTATGGTAGATACATTTTTGTATTTTGGCCTGTTTGTTAATACAATGAAATCGGCCTATCCGGAATGATAAAATTTGATGCTTCTACCGATGCCGAAACGATGTATCGCGGCATTTGGCTCTGGTTCATTTCGGCGGCTCAGCAGAAGAATCAGGTATGCATCTACAATAATGTAGATTAGAATTTATGTTGCAATAAAATTGTATTCTGAATCCTATAAATATTTCGGCCAGATGCCGTATTTTTTTATCTTGTAGCCGAGAATCCGCTCTGTCGTCCCCAATTCTTTTGCTGCCCTTCGCTGTTGTCCTCCGCACTTTTTCAGAGAGTCAATGATGAGTTCTTTTTCCAGATTTGCAACTATTTCATTTAATGAACCTCTGGCCACCGGCTCTGTTTTCTTAATCATCTGAAGCGAGGGGGGCAGATGCTCAGCCCGAATGACCTCGCCGTCGCACACTAAAACGGCCCTTTCTATGCAATTCTCCAGTTCCCTCACATTTCCGGGCCAGTGGTATCTTGTCAGCATTTCAATTGCCGGCGTTGAAATACGCGTGATGTTCTTGTTGTTCTCCGCAGCACACTTCTCCAGAAAAAAGTCCGCGAGAAGCATTATGTCGTCTTTGCGTTCCCGAAGCGGCGGCAAATAGATAGGGAAAACATTTATCCGATAATAGAGATCCTCACGGAAAAGTCCGTCCTTTATTTGCTCTTCGATGTTTTTGTGTGTCGCAACAATTATCCTGACATTGGTCTTTATGGTTTCCATTCCTCCCAGCCGCTCGAATTCCTTGAACTGAATAACCTGCAGCAGCTTAATCTGCAGATGCGGGGGAAAATCTCCTATCTCATCAAGAAAAATTGTCCCGCCGTGAGCCATCTCAAACCTGCCCAGTTTCCTTTCTGCTGCGCCCGTGAACGCTCCCTTCTCGTGTCCGAAAAGCTCGCTTTCCAGAAGCGTATCGGGCAAGGCGGCACAGTTCACCTTAACAAAGGGTCTGTCCGACCGCGGACTGTTGTAATGAATCGCGTGAGCAACAAGGTCTTTGCCTGTCCCGCTTTCGCCTCGCAGCAGAACAGTCGCGTTGCTGTCCGCGACCTGCTCTATAAGTCGATAAACCCCCTGCATAGCGCTGCTGCTGCCGACCATATTGTGTATATTGAAGCGGCTCTTTAATTCTTGACGCAGCCGCACGTTCTCATCCCGAAGCTGTTTGCGGTCAAACTCGACAAGTTTGTTTAGTTTTACCGCCTGGGCTACCATTGTCGATATGACGTTTAGCAGTCGAACGCTGGCCTCAAAGTCATCTTTGGCGCTCGCTTCCTTGTCAACGCTCACCGCGCCGATTGTCTTACCCTCCAGCTTGATAGGAACGCAGAAGAACGCTATCCTTTTGCCCTCGGTCTGTTTTCGTGACCTTGTCTTGTGCAAAAAGCGCGGGTCCTGGGAGATGTCAGTGACAACGATTTCTTTGCCGCTCTGGACCACAAGCCCTGTTATGCCTTCGCCGACCCTGTAGCTGCCGAGCTTCTTGGATTTTTCGCTAAGTCCGTAGGCGGCTTTGATGTTTATCATCTCGGTATCGGCATCCAGCAGCGAAATGGTGCCTCTTTGCAGCTTAAGATGAGTGTCGAGCGACTTCAGTATCGACCTTAGCGTCTCTTCCAGGTTAAGCGACTCGGCAAAGACCTTTGATATGTCGCTAAGAAGCTGGACCTCTTTCGGCAACGTGGCTTTCATAGTTTACCTTTCGTAAAAACGCAAGACCATAATAACAAAATTGTATGCAAATATCAAGAATATACAATTTTGTCGCCAATAAGGGGGGGGCAATTCACTTTTATGGTGGTATGTTGCAATTTATATAAGGGCTTGTCATGCTGAACG
>CAZKOQ010000303.1:0-4510 GCA_964554425.1 uncultured Pirellulales bacterium
GTTGGTATTAACAATGCTTTCTACCCTGGCTATGGCCGTTATAGTAGCGCCGGATGCCGTCTGATAAGCATAGTGGAATTCATCGTGGAACCAGGTTTCTCTCGGACGGGTAAGATCCCATATATCAGCGCCGGATGCTCTTATCGTATAGGTGCCCGCAGGCGACTCTGTGAAGCTGCCTGTGGCAGCCGGCCAGCCCCTGAACCATAGCGACAGGGCCTTGACGCCGTTAAATGTCCAATTTTGAGGCGTCGCGAATGTGCGGTCGATCTCCGCATAATACGGGAACCTTGTGTTGTCGTAATCCATCGGCATCGCCTGCCTGCCGCCGCGGATATAGGTCTGCTCGATAAATGGAGAGGAGGCATAGCCGACCATAGAGGTAGTTCCGTTGCCGGAATTGCCGGGCGGTGGGTCAACATAGCCAAGACCGTCAATCCAGTTCTCGAAGATTCTCTTGGGCGTATAATCATTGTAGTCCTCGAAATTGTCCACGATGATGTAGTTTGCTATTGAGAACCTCCAGACCCTGCCTTTGCTAATTGTTGTGTCGGTATTGTATTCATCGATACGCCAGTAGTAGGTCTGCAGTGGCTTGAGAGTTCCAGGCGGTGTGCAATTAGTAGCGACCTGTCGGCCTCTATATATCCCTGCCGTTGATGTCGTGGCATCCTCCACAGTGGTCTGGTCGGTCCCAAAATATACATCATGCATACTGGCAAAGTCCCCCTTTGACCAGCTCAACGATGCTGCCGTGCCTAACGGCAGAGTCATTCCGTGAGCCGGGCTGGGATTCCATGCTAACTTTACATCGATTCTCATAACTTGCTTGATATCGTTTGCTGTCAGTGCTTTGTTGTAGAGCCGAACGTCATCTAGCGAACCGGTGTAATTACGCGTGGCGTCGTTAGGCCGGCCCAGTCGAATTCTACCCGACAGGTTGAAGTTGGTGCCGGTGTTGGTAGCCGATGCCATCATTGTGCCATCGAGGTATAGTTGAATGCCGCCGGTTGTGTCCCATGTAGCTGCAAGATGGTGCCAGGTGTTATCATTTACGGCCCTTCCTATGTTAAACTGAACGCTGGGGCTGCCTGTGAGCCAAAATTCGGCGTTGCCGGCGGTCCCTCCAACATTATTCATATTGAGGTGCAGTTCGTTCTGTGTGCCGAAGCCGTCGCCGCTGGTTCCGTCGGAGCCATAAAAAATCATACCTGTCCCCGTCTGAGTGGTTTTAATCCACACACATACAGCGCCTCTGGCTGTCGTAACCAGCCCGGTTGGAAGCTCAACATAGTCGTTGACGCTGGATAGAGACACTCCATTGCCGTCATACCCCGTAACCCACTGTGCGGAACCCTGCAACGTGCCGTCTTTGGCGTAGCCGGACCAGTCGATGACCTTTGTGCCCATGCCATCATCAAACTTCCACCAGCCGACAAGATTTGGGTCAGTGATAGTTATCACGGGGATTACTTTGAAACTCCACACGTCGCCTTTCGTAACCGAGTTGTCTGTATTATGCTCGTCGATTCGCCAATAGTATGTGGTATCGTTCGCGAGTGTTCCGGGGTCCCAGCTCGAACTGGACCGATTGATTTTGAACTCAGGCGAGGAAGTGTCGGCATTAGTTACAGCAATTGCATCAGTGCCTAAATAGACATCGTGGGCGCTTAGTGTCTTTGCCTTGAAACCAGCGCTCCAGCTTAGATCCGCATTAGGGTCAACATATTTGCTCCCGTTAGCAGGGCTGGGATTATAGGCCTTCAGACCTGGTGTTGTGAAGCTCCAGACATCGCCCTTTTGTGCAGTGCCGCCTTCCTCAATCTCATCGATACGCCAGTAATGAGTGGTTGCCGGCAAAAGAAGGGCACCGGGGATATACGAGGTGTCTCCTGTCCCTTTCTGGTCTCTGTATTCGGTGGAAGATGTGGTGGCGTTGGTAACAGCAGTTGCATCATAGCCAAAATATACATCGTGGGCAGCCGCAGTGTCCCCTGCTGACCACGTAAGAGACGTTGGTCTAACATTTTGCGCACCATTAGAGGGATTGGGACTATATGCCTTTAACTGCTTGAAGTTAATCAAATAATTGACGGCGTTGAGGAACATCGTTTGGCCTTCATTATTGAAGTTGTTACTGCCGTCCGGCCCACTTGCTGCGGTTCCGCCGCCGCAGAAGAGCATACGCCGAGCACCGGCAGTGTAACCAGAGCCGCTGTAGTATTCTGTCCCCTTAGGCCACTCGACAATCCAGACATTGCTGTTGTCTGCTCGTGTGGCAATCAGAATGCCATTGCCGGCACTGGTAGCGTTCGAAATGGAGCAAATTCCCGTAAGGATGCTGACCTGGTTGTTTGCATTGAGCGTTACGCCGTTGAATATAGGGTGTGTAGTGTTTACGGCCTGTAGGGTGGGTGTGGCGTCGGCCTGAGTTCCCTGCACCCACCTCCAGCGGTCGGTGTTCCTGGCGACATGTGCAACCATCAGCATGACCGGCTTCTTAATGTCGGTGTTCCATCTGGTTATTTCTGTAGCATTGTTGGCATAACTACCGCTATTGAGGTCACGACTTACGATAATAAGGTCAGCGGCATTAAGAGCGGCTAATTTTGCAGAGTCGGTATCGATGTTATTCCAATACCCCGTATTAACCGTGACGTTCGTGTAATCAACGGTGTGTCCCTGAGCACTGAGCAGGTCCACCCAGCCCTGGTCGGCCGGGACGCCGAGACCGTCAGGGGTTTTGTTGTCCGAGACCCAGATGATTTTGGCGGCCGAGGCTGATGTCGCCAGGCCGAAGACCAATGCCAATGCCAAATAATTCAATTTTTTGCACATAATAGTCCTCCTTAAAAAGGTCTAAATGTTACTATTTTGGCCACTCACAAAGATAAGTTTTTTTCTTTATAGTTGTTCATAACTTTAGTTCAAATTGCTTCTATTCGGGGCAATTTCAATAGAACATATCGACAAAAACTCTTGTATTTATCCACCCTCCATTCTTTACGATGCTGGTTGGCGTAGCTTTTGTATCGCTTAGTTTTACCTCCTTTCCTTAAAGAGACTTAGTCCGTTCTCCTTCTGCCCTCTAATCCTCATACAAGAAGGCATCATAAGGACCGTTTCCTGCTGCTAACAGGAAAATGCCTTCATTAATTATTGTAGAAAATCGGCCGTGTAATTTCAAGGAAATTCCGATAATATTTTGGATTAGCTTGTTGGTAATCGCTTTTTTGCGAAATATTTCTTCCTCTTACCTAAACTTATGCCATAATCAAATGTATTCCGCAAAACAAAAATGGCCATTTTGTTATTACCTATATATTCCAGTCCGGCAAAAATGATATGGCATAGGTTTCTTGGTAATAAAAACGGCGGAAACCTTCTGCTGGAAACAACAGTCAGCCGGGTCTATGACGGGGAGTTCTAATCAAATGACCTCATAAGGTTAGTAAATACAAGGAATTACAAACAGTTCCTTTTGATAGTTGCTGGCTGATTGTTTATACAGAGCACTTATAATTTTTGGCTTTTTATTGAGTTTTGGCGTAAAAAGAGGTAAACTCAAGTTGAGATTTTCGAGTCTGCCTCAAAATGAACTGGAGTGTTGTTATGAACAAGCCAAAGGGTTTCACGTTGATAGAGCTTCTGGTGGTAATTGCTATTATCGCCATATTGATGGCGATATTGATACCCACGCTGAATCGGGCCAGAGAGGCAGGCAAGCGGTCGGTTTGCCTCAATAACACAAAGGGCCTCGCCTTCGGGTGGACCATGTATTGCGGTGATTATGAGGGTCGTTTGCCAAATGGTCAAGCACACGAGGTTGGCAACGAGCGATTGGGCTGGATATTGCGGGCTGCGGCTCCATATCAGACGACACCTTTGGAGGCGCCGGATGAAGTCCAGCTCAATGCGATCAGGAACGGCCAGTTATTCCCTTATGTCCCGAACGTCAAAGCCTATCGTTGCCCTGTGGCCAAGAAATACGAGATGCGAACATATAGTTGCATACATGCCATGAATGGGTTCCCTGTTGAAGGGGGCCCTGTTATCAAGAACATCAACACCATCAAGTTCCCGGCCATGCGTATTGTTTTTGTGGACGACTATGGGGAGGACTGGGACGCAGCCTGGACTGTGTGCTACAGCCAGCCACGATGGTGGAATCCGGTTCCCATGCGTCACGGACCCGGTACTGTAGTATCTTACGCCGATGCACACTCTAACTGGTGGAACTGGAAGGATCCACGGACCGTAGAACTCTCAAAACTGTCCTGGCTGGAAGCTGAGGCACTCCGCGCATCTTCACAGGTCGAGCAGCCTGACAATCAGGATTTGAGAGACATCCAGAAGGCCTACTGGGGTAAGCTTGGGTACGACCCACGATGACCAAGCTAATATGTTCTGTATCAGGTTCCCGGATTTTGATTGCAGTTTTTTCTGTATGTCGTCCATGTTTTGCCTACGATTTTATCTTCGGTCGCGCTTTTCGCTTCAGAAGCCGGCA
>CAZKOQ010000304.1:0-4496 GCA_964554425.1 uncultured Pirellulales bacterium
CGGTGTTTGTGAGCCGAAAAATCGCCGCAAATACAAGATACCGCAATCCGGCTAATCCGTTTGATATTGATGTTGCACTTTCGTATCCGGTGCCGGTGGATGTTGCGGTATCGCTTGTAAGCGGTAACGTCCTGGCGATAACCGCTCCCGGCAGAGAGATATTTATTAACGATGGTTACACCGTTGTGGATAATCAGACAGGCCGGATATATCGCGTCTTGGAACGCGATGCCGCCAGGCCCGATAGAATTGTTCTCGATAGACCCTGGGTCGGCGTCTCGCCCGGCTCGGTCTGGGTTATTCCGCCGCCATTCAATAGCGGCAGATACCCTTGTATAGCCGTATATCCGAAGGTAATCAAGTTTTAGCCACGAAGATACCAAAGCACAAAGGAAATAAGAATATTAACCACGAATTCTCACAAATGAACACAAAGTAAAAAATTAGACACGAAGACAGAAAAATACAAAGAAAGTTAAATAACGAACAGATTGCTTCGCTCCGCTCGCAATGACTGCCGATTAAATCTTGGTGTCTTCGTGACTTAGTGGCAAGAAGAAAGATGAAAAAGGGATTTACGCTAATCGAATTGCTGGTCGCTATTGCAATTTTAACGATGGTCTTGTCTATTGCAGGCGTGATTTTCAAGGTCAGCATAGATTCTCAACGCATCGCCATCGCGAATGCCGAAATTATGCAAAAGCTGCGTGCCATCACCGACCAGCTCAATTCCGACTTCAAGGGCTTGCGCAAGGATGGCGAGATTTTTATCGTCTGGGCCGCTGACCGCAAAAAACCTACCCCTCCGCTCACCAACCCCAACGACCCTAACGCATTTGAGAGGTCTGATAGAATAATGTTTTTTGCCGACGGCGACTTTCAATCCTATAACGCCTCTCCCATAGTGCGCAGCGACCTCGCAAGGGTCTGTTGGACCCTCGCTAAAAAAGGCACTCTCAGACCACAAGATTTACCCCCGCACAAGCGGATACTTGCAAGAACTCAGCATAACTTGACTGCCGACCCAAGCCTGCCCAATTTTTTTGACCCTAACGCCTTCAGCAACCAGCAATGGTATGACTGGAATAACTTGTATGAGTATGACAAGATATTTCTGGAGGGCTGGAAGAACATTCCTTTGCAAAATAAGATTGATATCTTGTCCGTCATCGGCGACGTCACGGTTTATGTTGATACTATGACCAGCAGGGTTCCTGACAGCTTCAAGGGCGCTAATGTCGATATAAACAATCCGAGTTCCATCCATAAGCTTTTGTGCCAGGGCGTTGGAGAGTTCAAAGTCCAGAGCTGGTATGATAAAGAGAATCGATGGATACCGGAGGTAAATCCAAATGGCGACGACAGTTTGGATGATTCCGACTTCCCACTGACAGCCGCCGGCGACCTCGACCCCTGTGATGTCCCTGTGCTTAGGTATCCGTATTGGACGGTCGGCATAAAGAGCGGGAACATAAAAAACTATCCTTCCTGGATGATCGACGAGGCAAATTTCAATATTATTCCAGGGCTTGGACGGGCGATTAAGTTCACCTTTACGCTCTATGATTCCAAAGGCGTTATAAAAAATGGCAGAACCTTTACGCACATCGTTTATCTTGGAAATTAGTTCATAGTTTATTGATACGAAAATGGAAAGAAAATACGATTCACAATTCACGATTCACGATTCACGAAAAAGGGCTGGCTCGGCTCTTATCCTTACGGTCGTTCTGACGACCCTGCTGGCTATTATCGCGGTGGTTTTTCTATTGGCTTCCCGCATAGACAAAACCGCCGCCTCTGCCGCCTCTGAAAATAGAGAGCTTTCTTTTGCTATTGAAACCACTCTGGAAAAAATATCCCGCGAATTGGTCTTTGATGTCCCCGGCGTTGCCGGCCAGGAATACCACGACTACCCAGGCCCCGAAGATAGGTGGCTGGCGTCGCTTGAGCCAAATGATAAGCAGATGTGGCAGCAAATCAGCGATGTTACCGGATACCTCAATTACAGACGCTGGCCTGCGCGAAACGTATTGATAACCAATAGCGCTCCCACACCCCCATTGTTGAGAGCTGTGATAGCAGACTATCAACCAATAGCTCTGGACCCCAATGGCCTTTTGCTCGAGCAGCTTGCCGACGCCGACGGCGATGGCATCGGCGATTCAAAATGGATTATTCTCCCCGACGTAACCTCTACCAAAGGCAGACCAATTTATGTAGCCATCCGAATTACCTGCAATGGCGGAATGTTAAATGCCAACACCGCCTTTAAGTTTGACCCTGCAGGCCCCGCTGCGATGGTAGATGGCTTAAGTTTACTTCAGATAAATCTAATGGCTTTGGCGGGCAGGCCAGGAAACCCTCCCACACCGGCAGAGGAAAAAGCCCTGCTTCTGGCCAGAGCAAACTACGGCAACGGCGTTGACCCCTGTAACCTCATCCAGTATGAGCGAGGTGTTACCTGGTATTATGGCTCGTCAAATGACCCTTACACTCCTTTCGATATTTCTGATGAGCTTGAGCTTCGCTATAGATTCCTGTTGAACCATACCGCCATTGACGCTCGACTTGAGCAGTGGGGGGGTGAATTTCGAAAAAACACTATTTCCACGCCCGTAACCTCCGGAGGCAAACCGCTAAATGACTGGTTCAAGAGGGCTTATAGCGGCGCCGTTGTTGACCCAAATTACGCCTATCGCCATATTACTACCACCTGCAGTATTGACCGGCTGATTACTGCTGCCGCGTTGGGTTCTCTTGGTGGTGCTCCTCGCCGGAAGATGGTCAATGTCAATATCGAACCTGTGGATTTGCTGTATAGTGCGATATATCGAGGATTAGTTGACGCTAACTTTACAGGCACTGCTGCCAGCCAGGTAGCTGCACAGACGGCTGTGAACTTATTTGATTATCGTGATAATGATTCAATTGTTACCTCCTACCTCAATCTCGGTGATAATAAAACCTATTACGGCTTTGAGCGACCCTGCATTTATATCTCTGAGCTGGCCGATTATAATTCCGTTACTCCCGGTGACCCTCCGGTTATTCACACAACCTATGCAATCGAGCTTTACAAGCCCTACTCTGAAGATGATGTCCCTCGTCCTGGCCGGCCCGGCGCCTGCCGTCTTGTCATTGGCGGCACGACAATCGACATCGGCTCTCCTTCGTGGCCTCCTGGAAAAAGCTTTTATGTTGTCCAAAAGCCGGACCCTAACGCGCTGATTACCCCTGATTCAAATGCCGTTGTAAAGGATTACCCATCGCTTGTCTTAGCTGGTAATAGCACAATAGAGCTGCAGGTTAGAGTTACCGAACCGAACGGAGTGCCTGCTTATATCACGGTTGACTCAGTCTCAGTGCCGTCCTGGCTGGTTTCAGGTCAGGGAATTAAAAGTTTACAACGCGATATTACTAAACATAAGTGCATAAGGCGTCTGTGGGACACCGCCTCAAAAGCGCCTACGCTCGGAAGTGGAAATACATACGTAGATAATTCCAGGCCCGAGCTTGTTCAGGCGCGGCCTGCAAACCGCCTCTTTACAAATATAGGCGAGATAGGAATGGTCTTTCGCACTAATGGCTACAATGTCCCCGTCGGCAGCATCGAAGCCGACTTGCGGCTTGACCTGAAGAACCCAATGTTTGCACACATTTTTAATTACCTAACTGTTATGGACCCCCAGGACCCTTCTGAAATGAGGGTCAGAGGCCGTATAAATATCAACACCGCACCCTGGTTTGTGATAGCGCAATTGCCCTGGATGCAAGCCCCGATTGCCCGGGCGGTAGTTGCATACCGTGATACTACTGCTAAGGGTTTTCAAAGTATCGCACATCTGATGAGGGTGCCCGAGATGGGCTATTACACTTATGATTCCAATGACCTGGATAAATTCCCTGACCTTACGCCGCGAGATGGCGATTGGATGCAGGGAAATTTTGAGGAAAGGGACATAATCTTCCACCGCGTAAGTAACCTCATTACCGTGCGAAGCGACATCTTTACCGCTTACATCCTCGTTCGCATCGGTCCCGATGGCCCGCAGAGAAGGGTTGTCGCCATCCTTGATAGAAGCAAGGTCCTCTCTCCTTCAGACCGCATAAAAATCCTCGCCCTCCACCAAGTCCCTGACCCGAGATGACAAGCTCACAGCTTGTCATGCTGAGCGAACCTGTCCTGAGCGAAGCCTGCTCTGAGTGGAATCGAAGGGTCGAAGGAGTGAAGCATCTGGCCTTCGCCTACTTAGTTTCTCACATATATGCACCTTCTTGCCCCGCCGTTTAGGGTGAAGTAGGGAGCGCAGCCGAAGGAACGGGAATCCATTTTCCCCCGCTCCAATCCCACAATATATCTTTCGTCTTTAGCGGAGGATAAAATCAATATCGAGCACCGTAATCTGACCGTCACCATCCAGACACCCCTTATCTAACGTCCCCGCACACTTATGGCAATTGTAAATCGTCTTAAGATATTTCTTCTCTAACAA
>CAZKOQ010000305.1:0-4478 GCA_964554425.1 uncultured Pirellulales bacterium
ACAGTTTTGATTGCTTCGGCACCCTCAACAAATAAAAATTGTGTGCGAGCCGACAGCCGTAGAAAAAAATCTCCGTCCTCGTATGATTGTCGCAGAGATTCATCGAACCAAATATTTTCCAAGACTGATTTGCGAATTAATGCTGCTGATGGCCAGACAAAACCTGTTTTGAATAAATCTTGCGTTATCCAGCCGCTTTTACCTGCTGGCTTTTTGTATGATTTAATCACGCTGGTATCGGAACGAAGTAACGTAACTGGGCTATACGCTACACCACAATCTGTCCTTTGTTCCAGGTGAAAGACCATTACTTCCAGAAAATCGGGGGGCCATAAATCATCGCTGTCCAGAAATGCAACGTATTGGCCATTGGCCTTTGATAGGCCGAAGTTGCGGGCGCTGACAAGGCCACCACCGTATTGCTTGTAGAAATACCTGATGCGTCCGTCAGATATTGCCCCGACCACCACACCGGTATCGTCCGTGCCATCATCAACCACAATCAATTCCAAATCTTTGTGGCTTTGTGACAGAACAGAGGCTATGGCTTCCCTAACCAGAGCACTACGGTTGTAAGTGGGAATGATGACGCTAACCTTTGGCATAAAACCTTTCAGAAAATGCTAACGATTTCTCACACAAGCTCTGAACTCCTCTTCGTAGAGATTCTTGAGCTTTTCACCGACCACATCGTGTGAATAAACCTGCCTGACTCTATTTTGTGCATTCTTGATAAGCTCTGCAAGACTGTTTTTGGGCATTTTGGCGACAGCAACCATTGTCCTTGCAAGGGCCGCAACATCTCGAGGCGGAACTAAAAGTCCCACATCCTCACCGTTTATAATTTCTGGAATTCCGCCAACTTCTGTGCCAATACAAGGCAGCCCTGCGGCCATTGCCTCGAGAATAGCCCTCGGCATCCCTTCAGCAACCGAAGCGAGAACAAACACATTGATACCTCTCAACAACTGCTCGATATTCTGCCTGTGTCCGAGAAAATGTATTGAACTATGGTACGATGTGTTTGCTGCATGTTTTTCGAGTTCTGCCCTACATCGGCCCTCACCCACCAAAACAAGATGCGCCGCCGGAATTTGTTCTTTTACCTTGAGAAACGCTTCAATCAGATATGACAACCCTTTGGTGGGAGCAAGCCGACCTACAGTACCATAGACAAACGCATCGTTCGGCAAACCCAGCATTTGTTTTGACTCTGCTTTCGAGACTGATACGTTAGCAAATCGCTCGTAGTCAACGGAGTTTTCCAGGACAAAAAACTTATTTTCCGATAAAAACCAGTTATTTTTCAACACATCTTTTTTGACACTCTCTGCAACCGGGATAATTCTGTTAATTTTCCTGAAGAATAGAAAATTCATCAGCTTTCTTTTGAAGTTACGGCTTCTGCCCAATCCATGAACATGCGCCAGAACAACAGGAGTCCGGGCAATCATCGCCGATATGGCACCATAAACAGTGGCCTTGTGGGCATGGCAATGAAGTATGTCAACATTATGTTCTTTAAGAATCTTGACCAGTCTGCGCAGAATCGAAAAGCGGAATATCTTGAGCCGTTTTATCCTGGACAGATAGAAGACTTGATATCCTGCTTCCTCAATAAAGTTCCTGTCAACGCCGTGGCCACTCACATAAATAAAAATTATGTTAAAACGTTCCCTGTCCAATCCTAAAACAAGGTCGTTTACCGACGTAACGTTACCACTGTATTTTGACCACAATAAAGCAACAGTAATCTTTTTTTTTCTCAAAGACCACTCCTATAAATCACTTTCAAAAATATCTTTAGTCACTATCTATCAAGAGAGGCATCTTCTAGAATATCCTTAACGATTTTCGATGCCATGACCTTTTTAGTAAGTCGATTGCACTTTCGTATAGTTTTTTTGCGCAGTGAAAACTCATCAGGATTGATAGCCTGGATAGCGTGAGCAAGATGTATTACATACCGGCCCAGGACCTTCGCAGGCAATTCCACAGTCTTGTACCCGCGGTCAACAAGTTCAAAATAGAGCTTTTTGCCTACCGTCAAGCCCTTATCCCTGCCCATAAGGAACGAAAGTTGCTCCCTGCGCAAGATGTCCGTCCGATACAGACAGCATATCGTCCGGTTGTAATAACGAAACTTCCCAACAGGGTCCGGCTCTCGAAGGACTTTGCGCTTTAAGGTTCTAAAGTCGGTTGCTTTTTTTAGAATTGTTCGCCATCTCAGCGTCAATTCGATTTTGCCGGAGCCAACGCAGGCCACATTTTCATCGTTGCCGAAATAGCTAATCAAATCGGTAAGCCAACCATCCTTCTGGACAAGGGTATCACAGTGCATCGCGACGAAAAATTCCGTACCGCAATCTTCCAGACCGAGGTCGAGTGCCGCAGCGTGTGAATAGCCGCCGCTGTCGTCAGGAGGGTCATTATCGGTGCTGCGTTCGATTAAACGAATCCAACGCAAGTGTTTGAGATACTCCAGGGACTCATCTTGTGAATTATTATCAACAACAATAACCTCGTACGGATACTTGGTAAACTTGCGTATGCTCCGCAGACATAGACGGGTAAAATCCAGCGTTTTATAATTTACCACACATATTGTCGCTTTGCCCTTAACCATACTTGATATAACAGTGCATAAGTCATAAGTTCACTTGTGCACTTGTGCTCTTATGCTCTTTATCGCTTTCCGTATATCGATTCGTAATACTTTTGATAATCACCCGAGACAACATTACGAAGCCAGTCCTGATTTTGAAGATACCAGTCTATCGTTTTATTGATACCTTCCTCAAAACTCACCGATGGCTGCCAGCCAAGCTCGGTAATTATCCTGCCTGCGTCAATAGCGTTTCGCCTGTCGTGACCCGGCCCGTCGGTAACATATCTGATAAGTGACTTTGGCTTACTCAGGCGGTTAAGTATCAGCCCAATTACTTCCATATTTGCTTTTTCTATTGCGATTTCACCTGTTGTAACTGTGTTCAGTAATAAATGGTTATTTTTTTTCAATCATTTTCATTTCCTGAAGAAAGTTTTGTTCTAATGATTCAGGCCTTCTGAAACTCGCTGTTAATTCTGACTTATTTCTTCTATTTAGTCAATGAATTATCAGCGATTATTGGGATAGGAAGGGAACATCGTATCCCCCTTGTGAGGATAAGATGTAAGACCGCCAGGTGCTATAAGCAGGTAAAGAGGACACGGCGGGGAATTTTCTATCCCATCTTGGGTGGTTAATTTTCTTGACCGCTTTGCCTTATTGCCTTTTAATTATTGAAACAATGTCGAATTTGAAGGGTTGTCAGAAATGAAAATCAGTAAACGCGCTCAGGACATACCGCCCTCAGCAACCTTGGCCGTTACCTCGCGGGCAAAAGAGCTAAAAGCTAAGGGCGTCGATGTAGTTGATTTCGGTGCAGGCGAGCCGGATTTCGACACGCCCGATTATATCAAGGATGCCGCAATAAAGGCCCTAAAGGCGGGCAAAACCAAATACACCGCCGAATCCGGCATTGTCGAGCTGCGTGCCGCCATTGCTGCCAAACTCGAAAAAGAAAATCGGCTCAAATACACTCCCGACCAAATTATAGTCAACATCGGCGGAAAGCATTCGGTCTATGAGGCAATGCAGGCGGTGCTTGACCCCGGCGACGAGGTCATCTTGCCTATTCCTTACTGGGTAACATATCCGGAGACCATAAAGCTCACCGGCGCCGTTACAAAGATTATCCAAACCGACAAAAAAAATAGCTACAAAATGACAACCACACAGCTAAAACAAGCCATAACGCCCAAGACCGCTATGCTTGTTCTTAATTCGCCCAGCAATCCTGGTGGTTTTACTTATACCCCCGATGAGCTGAAAGCCCTCGCTAAAGTTCTTGAGGGGACGAAAGTAATCGTGCTTTCAGATGAAATTTACGAGAAGCTAATCTACGGCGACACCAAATTCGTAAGTTTCGCTTCATTAAGCAAAGACGCCTATGACAGAACCCTGACCCTCAACGGTCTGAGCAAGACCTTTTCTATGACCGGCTGGCGACTCGGCTATGCCGCCGGGCCACTCGATGTCATAAAAGCAATGGGCCGCCTCCAGTCTCATATGACCTCAAACCCTGTAACCTTTGCCCAATACGCCGCAATCACTGCTCTGCAAGACCCGACCGCGGATGAGATTGTGGAGAAAATGAGAAAGGAATTCGAGCGTCGAGGCAAATATATGGCTCAGCGACTAAACAGTATCAAAGGTATTGAATGTCCCGAGCCCACCGGTGCTTTTTACTGTTTCCCTGATGTCTCCAGCTATTACGGCCGAAATATAAATAGTGTAAAGATTAATGGCAGTATGGATTTTGCTAAAGCGATTCTGGAGCAGGCAAATGTCGCTTTGGTTCCTGGATTACCGTTTGGCTGCGATAAGAATATCCGTTTGAGTTTCGCCTGCTCACTTGAGCAGATTGCCAAAGGAT
>CAZKOQ010000306.1:0-1806 GCA_964554425.1 uncultured Pirellulales bacterium
TTCAATTGACTATTTTCTATTGACTATTTAGCATTTTTCACTGTCGGCTTTCGATATATTGAATGAAATATGAATCGGCGTAATTTTATAAAAGCTGTTGGATGCGGTGTTGCATCAACCGTCTTGTCGGGATGCGTAGGCTACCTCAGAAAACACAAGAATACGAGAGCCGAAGACAGACCTAATTTTATCATTGTGCTCTGCGACGACTTGGGTTATGGTGACCTGGGCTGCTACAGGCATCCATACATAAAGACACCAAATATAGATAAATTGGCCGGTGAGGGAATGAAACTGACCGATTGCTACGCAGCAGCACCTGTGTGCTCGCCGTCAAGAGCGGCGATACTTACCGGGCGCACACCATACCGCTGCGGCATCTATGACTGGATTCCTGCGGGCAGTCCTATACATCTACCGAGCAAAGAGGTAACGATAGCCACACTGCTGAGGCAAGCTGGGTATGCAACCTGTCACGTGGGTAAGTGGCACTGCAACGGCAAATTCAATTCGCCCGACCAGCCGCAGCCGAGCGGCCACGGTTTTGACTACTGGCTTTCTACGCAGAATAATGCAGCTCCAAGCCACCATAATCCGACAAATTTTGTCCGCAATAGTCAGCCGGTCGGCGAGCTGCTGGGCTATTCATCGGAACTTATCGTGCAGGAGGCAACCGGCTGGCTGAAGGAAAAATGGGACCGCTCAAAACCGTTTTTTCTGTTTGTGTGTTTTCACGCTCCGCATGAGCCGATTGCAACCGCACCGGAATTTATGGACCTGTATAAAGGTAAGGAAGAAGCCATCTATTTCGGCAATGTTACGCAGATGGATTATGAGCTTGGTCGGCTGACCAAGGTGCTCGACGAAATGAATCTACGGGATAATACCTTTGTGATATTCACAAGTGATAATGGCCCGGAGGCGCTCAATCGATATCGCGGCTCGCAACGCTCATTCGGTTCGCCGGGCGCATTGCGAGGGATGAAGCTGCATATCTATGAAGGAGGGATTCGCGTCCCCGGCATTATCCGCTGGCCCGGTAGGGTCGAGGCAGGGTCTGTCAGCAAGAAGCCGGTGAACGGCACGGATATTCTGCCGACGCTTTGTGCGATAGCAGGTGTCGGTGTGCCAAGCGGCCGGGTGATTGATGGGATGAACATTTCGCCGATTTTCGCGGGCAAAAAGCTCAAACGCAAGGTGCCTCTATACTGGCGATACGACGGGGCCACAAGCAAACCCTTTACTGTGGCGATGCGGCAGGATGATTGGAAAATTCTGGCCGACAACCAGATAACGAAATTTGAATTATATAATCTCCGTGAAGATATATCTGAAAAACATAATCTTGCTGACAGCCAGCCGAAACGTCTGGGTTTGATGAAGAAAACCCTTGCCAAGCTGCATGCTGAAATCGACGATGAGGGTCCAAAGTGGAGTCAGTTCTGAATTAACTCAAAACTGTTTTACGATAATAGCGATATAGCCGCCATCGTGGTCTGCCGCACCAATTGATGCCTGATATGGATGTTCCTGATTGTTTGCATCTTGCTCTTCCGAAGAAGGACAATTGGTGCGGCATAAAGCTGACGGCAGGATAAGTTTTTCAGATTCAAGGGCAAAGGAGGGATTTTGTTGCAGAAAGTTTTTTATAAGCCGGCTATTTTCCTCTTTCTGGATGCTGCAAGTGCTATAGCAGATTTTCCCCTGTGGTTTTACAAGTTGCGCTGCGGTGCAAAGCAAATCTTGCTGCGTTGTGACCAATTGTTTTATTATGTTGGGTTTTAGCCGATAGCGGGCCTCAATGCG
>CAZKOQ010000306.1:1906-4395 GCA_964554425.1 uncultured Pirellulales bacterium
GGCCGAATCGGCGGTAGCTTCGGCTAATTGCGTTGTTTTTACTCCCGGTGCGGCACAGAGGTCAAGTATTGTCCAGTTGGCTTGAGGATTTAGAATCCTTACCGGCTCAAATGCCGAGATGTCTTGAACAGTAAACTCGCCTTGAGCAAAGCCGGGAAGCTGTGTGATATCGCGTGGACTTTTAATTCTTAGCAGCGATATTGCTACTGTGTCATTCCCGCGGAATCGGGAATCCATTCTGCTGTGGTTTTCAACTGTAACAGTTTTCTGGACTCCTGCCTGCGCAGGAGTGACATCAGGTGCTATTTCAACGTCAATATCTGCTTGACGAAGTTTTTCTGCCAGCTCCTGCGTTGTCGTTTTCAATGTGTTCGGTCTGAGGTAAATGCTCGGCCTGCGGTTTGAAGCCAGGCAAATCTGCCACACTTTTGCGAAACCGAATTCGGCCAGCCAGTTGGCCACCAGCCATTTAGGCAGCGAGAAGGCGGCGCTGAGGTAGTCGGCAGGTTGAGCTTGAGGGTCAGGTAGAAAAGCAATTGCTAATTCGCAGCCGGTTGTAGGAGATTGCGGGAGCGTCCGGGTGACATTTGCGCCGTTGAGAGGGCTTTGGCGATTGACTATCAGGCGGGCGATTTGACGCAGGACGGCATTTACAAAGCCGACCTGCTTTTTGCCTGCGACAGCTTTAGTGTTCTCGGCTGCCTCATCGACAATCGAATACTCTGCCGTTGCAGGTGAGTATATTAGCTCGTAGGCAGCGACACGCAGGATATTTAGCAGCTTAGCTGGTATTCGCTCGACAGGGCAGCGGGATAGTTTCCCAATGACTGTGTCGATAGCAAGGCGATTTCTTATTGTGCCGAAGACAAGGTCGGTGGCCCGCTGTCTTTCATTTGTTTTAGGTAATAGTTTATCCAGAATTGGCCCGGCGTAATTGCGATTTGGGTTGAAGCGGTTGAGGGCTTCTATCGCAATGGTGCGTGCAGTTTGTATATCTCGCAAAGCCATCTAACGGAAACGAGTCCTAATCAGAGTGATTCTGCCAGTCCTCCCTGACTTTGCGAAATCGCTCAATTCTCGTGTTGATTTTACTTATCTCTTTCGGGTAAAAATCAAACAGAAGGTCGCACAACTGAATCATCCACTTTTTTCGAGAGTACTGCGGGTTTATTTTGATGAAGTTGGAATTAGCTATCTGTATTTGCCCCCATCCGAGGGCTCCGATTGTTAGGCAATCCCAGTCAAAAAACTCTATCGGGACGAAAGTTACATCTTTGACGAGCATACGCACTTTTTCTATCTCATACCTGAGCAAAAGGACAACAAAATAATTCCTATCATCCTCATAAAAACGAGCAAGACGCTCTACGGAAGTAAGGTTCGGCATATTGAACTTTGTATCAAGCCGATGCGTTTTAACATCAACTACATAATAGAATCCATCTTTATCTTCAAAGGCCATATCAGCCATTGCCCGTCGAGCAAAGTTATGAGAATATTTTGCCGCCGTCTCGCTTCCTATGATGGATTCAAAGTTATCAGCTAATATATCTTGCGCCGCATCGCCTACGGCCCTGGGACTTTGAGCGGTGCTTAATGATAAAAATGGCGTCTGGCTGTTCAAAAAGTCCCTGATTCTTTCCTACAGGTTCTTATATCTATCTGTGTAGAATAAAGAGTTTATCAATGTCCGGCTTACCTTTTATGGTCATTTAAGAGAGTCAAACAGAACAAGATGTTTTGCTCCATTTTTAGCTTCCGTTCTTAGCAGCTCTGTTTGTGATGGTTTCTGGCTTGTGGACGTATTACGCTCCCAAAAAACGCCGTCACAATATCCCTGAATTGAGTTATCTAAATCAGCCAGACGGAGCCGCTTTTCGGCCAAGCAACAATAAGTTTCATCTTTCTCAATGCCCACAAAAAGACGCCCGAGTTTCTTAGCCACGACACTTGTCGTGCCTGAGCCCAGGAACGGGTCAAGCACAATGTCTCCCGGATTCGAGCTGGCCAGAATAATTTTTGCAAGCAGTTTTTCAGGTTTTTGTGTGGGATGGTCGGTATTCTCGGGCATCGACCAAAAAGGGACAGTCAAATCCGTCCATAGATTAGAGGGATGAGTCAGGCGAAAATTCCCATTTTCAGATTTCTCCCAATCCTTTGGTTGGCCATCATCGAAAGTGTAAGGCGCCATTACCTTTCTTTTCAACTTTACAGCGTCAACATTGAAGGCATATTTGTCCGAAACGGTACAAAACCAAATATCCTCGGATGCATTCTTCCAATTCCCAACGGCGCCGCGTCCTTTTTCTCTTTCCCAGGTAATCCGATTTCGGATTTTCAAGTATTTTCGGGCTACAATATGCACAGCCGTAGATGAGCGCCAGTCCGAACATATATAAACCGATGCCGTCGGTTTTAGAACCCTAATCAACTTAGAAAACCATTCTTCTATCCACGCAGTATAATTCTCTAAAGTTTGTTCCCTGAAT
>CAZKOQ010000307.1:0-4391 GCA_964554425.1 uncultured Pirellulales bacterium
TGTTTTCTTGACGGTTACGTCTCAACAGAGGAGTCGGTGACTAAGGAGAGCATAGGTAAATACGCAATCGACCCGCTAAGCTCTAAGTATGCTGAAGCGATAACAGAATGGGCTCGCAAAAACCAAGTATGGTTTATCTTGGGTTGCACCCGTAAGGCAGAAGATGGTATATTCAATACGGCTTTGATATACAGCCGCAGCGGTGCTCTGGTCGGAGCATACGACAAACTGCATCTTCAGACACATGACCGCAAATATACACCCGGCAAACATCTCCATATTTATGAATCTGATTTTGGCATGTTCGGTGTTATGATTTGTGCAGACCGTCGCTGGCCGGAGACGGCTCGAACTCTTACGCTTCAGGGGGCCAGGGTGATTTTCAACCCGACTTATGGGATGCACAATGACTTGAATCTGTGCATAATGAGGACTCGGTCATACGAGAATGGGATATTTATCGTGTTCACTCATCCGGAGCAGTCTCTTATTACCGACCCTGGAGGTGACGTTATTTGCAATAATGAAGATGTAAAAAAGACCTATATCGTTACTGAGATTGCTCTTTTCAAGGCACCCGCAAATAGAGGAGGGCACGTAGTTGAGCGTCGGCCTGATGTCTATAAATTGTGATAATGAAATTTCTATTTCCTACTCTTTTTACAGCAGAGATTTTAGCAGCGTCCTTAAAACATTTTAGAAGATTAAAAGCGCTATGGTTCATAAAGTAGAGAGGTGAAAAATGAGCCGGCAAAATATCACAGGGACAAGAATAATGATTGGTGTTGTCAGCTTGCTGGTCTGCAGCGTGGCGCTGCCGGTGTTCGGTGCGGAAAGGATGGCTGTCTCTGTCCCGGCACAAGAGGGGCCCTTTGCTATTCGCGGTTTGCTTCCGTGGCATAACTTCCTATGCGGTCCGTCCGGCTGGAATGAAGAGGATTACCGGAAATATCTCGATGGGATGAAAGCACGAGGATTAAACCTGGTCGTTTTCCACAACTACACGGGCGGAGCACAGCGGTATCATACGTATGTCGAGCCGATGATTCGTGTTGCCGGATTCGATGTGCTGCCGGATGCGACGTTTGATACATCGCTTACAGCAAGGTGGGGATACCGGCCGCTGCGGGTGGCTGATTTTGCCTTTGGCACAGGCCGCCTCTTCCGGCTGCCGCCGGGCGCCGAGGCGTTCGGAGCCGACTGTATGCTTACGGCAGCAAGCAATGCCGAACGATATGAAAAGGCGCAGGCGCTGATGCGGAGAGTTATGGAGATGGCCCACGAGCGCGGCATCCAGTTTGCGATGGGCTTTGAGTTCGGTGTCCATCCCCCGGAGTATGCGTCCGTGCTTCCCCAGGACGCCATTCTCCAGCACAACGGCGTGATACTAAAGCCCGAGGCGTCTGCGGCACACTTACTGCTTTACAACACTATTGATGATATTCTATCGGCCTATCCTGCTGTTGACCAAATCTGGCTCTGGCAGCAGGAACACAGTTTTTTCGCACCGGGCGACCATCGCTGGGCGGAGACCTACATCCGGCTGGCGTATGACCACATCCGCAAGCGAGCGCCGAATGTCCGCGTCGTAATCTCGGGCTGGGGAGGCGGCAAACAGTTGCCGGACTTGCTTGCTCACCTTGACAAGTCGCTCTCACAGGACATTGTCTTCACGTGCCTGAATCCCGACGGCGGAACAATGCCTCACGTGCCGGTGCTGTCCGAAATAGCTAAACATCGCACCGTCTGGGCAATTCCGTGGCTGGAACACGACGGGAGTATGTGGCATCTGCAGATGTCAGTCGATATCGTGCTGAAGAACGTGCGGAAGGCCCGTGCCGACCGGCTGCAAGGAGTGATATCCTTGCATTGGCGGACCGAGGAGGTGCGTGCTGCGCTCGATGCTTTCGCTCTGGCGGCCAACGACCCTGACCATATACCTTCGGTCGAGAAATTTTATGCCGACTATTGCCGCCGACAGTATGGTGAGGTGTCGGAGAAAAAGCTATCGCCACTCCTGGCTAAGATGGATGGCGAGGGATGGCTTAGCGGCGTGTCATCGCCGGAATTCTATCCTTATGACCCATATACCTGGGGCATGCTCGGCGACAAGCAGCGTGAACGAATTAGCACTGCGCTGGTAACCGTCGAACAGGTTCGCCAAGAAACCAGTCACGAGCAATACAAAGCGAACCTCCAATGGCTTGCCGACAATATGCGATTTTTCCTGCAACTGGAAGAGGTTGGACGGAAGATGCAGCCGGCATTTCTCCTTCGCAATCGTTGGCTGACCGGCCAGGTCGGTGATGACGTCCTCGCAGAGTCCTTCGGACTACAGGCAGAGCTCGCTGCCGCACACAAGCCATTTGATGAGACGCCGCTTCGCGAACTGTTCGAAACATACGCTCGTCGCGTTCGCTCCCGCGGCGAGCTGGGTATTCTTTCGTCGCTCAATCAACGCCTTTGGCTTCAGTACCGTGAATTGAGGCGGTTTCTTGATGAAGTTACAGTTCAGACCGCATCGGCTGAGAACTGAATGTGGAAAAGTTTAGCCAGGCCAACTGGTTGCCACCAAGGGGCTATGTGCGTTTTTTTTCAGACAGCCCGCCGAAAGGCGTCCTGTGGAGAGCGGAATCGGATGGCCTCATTTGTGCGCTTTCTGCCAGCAGGAATTACCCGGTCTTTTGGATAGCTAACGTATATAATCAAAACACTATTTATACTTGAAAAAGAATGTGCGATTTGGTATTAAGAATATGAGCATTTTGATTTGGCTGAGCAAGCACAATGTTTCGGGGCGCCATTAGACCGGTGCAAACAGCGAAATAATGGTTCGACTCTGCTCACCATCCTGAGCGCAGTCGAAGGATTGTGTAATTATCTGATTTTTCCTTGCCACGAAGGCACTAAGACACTAAGGTTTGATTACATTTACAGTTTTGTGCCCTCGTGTCTTTGTGGCTAACTCTTATAGGAGTGACAGAATGAAATTCAGGAATTTCCGCGTATTTGTTTTTTTGGTTTGCTTTTCCATCCTTGTGGTCTCTATTTCGGCGCCGCATGTGGCCGCAGAGTCCGTGCGCAAGCTCATAGCCATCGAAGGCAACGGGTACCTTGAGACGGTGGATGGATACCGTGTTTTGCACCTAAAAGGCACACCGGAGGAGATGGGTTACCAGCACGGTGTTCTACTGAGAGATGCGATTCAGCAGAACGTCGGTTTTCTGTTGAAAGAGGGTGTGGAGAACGGAATCGAATTTGCGGGCATGAAGGTCCCTCGCGAGATGATAGCGAATATGTTGACAACCGTATTTGATAAGAAGATCCCCGACAGGTTTGTTCAGGAAATGAAGGCGCTTGCCAAAGGTTCCGAACTGCCCGAATGGAAGATAATCGGAGCCAACCTTATCCCTGAGCTGATGCACTGCAGCGGATTCGCACTGCTTAAACAGGCGACCGCCGAGGGCAAACTGTATCACGGAAGGGTCTTGGACTACGGGGTTGACATGGGACTTCAAGAACACGCTGTCCTGATTATACAGGAACCCCAAGGAAGAATACCATTTGTGAATGTTTCGTATGCAGGATTCATTGGTTCAGTGACGGGGATGAACCTTGAGCAAATCAGTATTGGTGAAATGGGGGGCGGGGGTGTAGGGCAATGGGACGGTATCCCGATGAGCTTTCTTGTTCGGATGGTGCTTGATGATGCCAGAACCCTCGATGATGCCGTTGGCATCTTTAAGAACAACCCGCGAACGTGTGAATATTATTATGTGATTGCCGATGCCAAGTCCGATTCGGCGGTGGGAATGAAAGCCGAACCGAACAGAGTCGAGATTATAAAGCCCGGCGAAAAACACGAACTTCTTGCCCATCCGGTCCAAAACACCGTGCTTATGTCAGCCGGCAGTCGTTACGAGAATCTTGCCAGACTGGTCGCCGACGGGTATGGCAGGTTCACTCAGATATCTGCAATTCGGCTGATGGATGCACCAGTTGCCATGAAGTCTAACCTGCACAACGTCCTGATGGTCCCCAAAGATGGAATTATACATGTTGCCAATGCGGGCAAGGATGGTAGTCCTGCATGGAAGCAGAAGTACCACCGCTTCGACATACGAAAACTGATGAAGGAGAGGCCCGAAGCCAATTAGGGCGCGAGAACAAAAGGATGCTGATGGCAACGATAACCAAGAAGGACCCCGCCGACCGAATCGCTTAGCGGAGTGGTGCCAGCCACGTCCTGACCAGGAGAATCGTGCAGGAGCTTCTCGATGAAATCGTCGCCGGACTAATCAAGGGCAACCGCTCGGAGTTCCGTGACTTTGGTGTTTTTGAGACCAAGATGAGGGCAGCCAGAAGCATGTCGTGGTCTCGCTGCTTCTATT
>CAZKOQ010000308.1:0-4377 GCA_964554425.1 uncultured Pirellulales bacterium
TTATCAAGCGTATCTCTAACCAATTGAGGCGCCGGCATTTTCTTTCTAATAACACCGGCCCATCTTACGCCCGCCAGCAACACCGCAACACCACCAAAAAGTAGATAGCAGCCCTTGCGTGAAAAAGCCAATCGCCGAATCTTGCTATGCCTAAGCTCCAAATCAAACTGGCGAATCTCCGAGATAAGCTGCTCGGTATCGGCACGATTGCGAATCTCGACTTTCATTGCCTCCCATTGTTTTTCCCGCCCCGCATCTATCACACGCCTATGAAAGTAGTTCACAACAAGAAGCGTCAATACAATTGTAGAAAATACTCCTCCCACAATAGCCGTCGCCACCGCGATTTTATACCACGGGCTTGCTGCCTCATTAGTCTGAACAGTAATCTCTACACGATTTTCCATTTAGCCCTTACCAAGCTGCTTTTCTGCTTCCTTCCGCCTTGTCCATTCCTTAGGACAATACTCAAAACATCGGCCACACGCTAAGCATCCTGCTCTATCCGCCTCATAATCCGTCCTCTGCCGCCAGATGGAAACGCTAATAAGTTTGAGAGCGGCCGCCAATCCTACAAATCCTCCAAGCAGCCAGCCGCCACGCCCAAATTTACCGCGAATATTGTTGGCATCCGCATAGAGGTCCTTCACCTCTTTTCCCGTCCCTCTAAATGCTAAACTGGCATTTGTCGTCCCCTCCACTTTGCCGTTCTCCTCCAAGAAGATGCGTTCAGCCAACCGGACGGTCGAATGCATACGCGATGTTACCGGCCTCAAAGACCAGCCCACCCAGCCGCTCAGAAACACTAACACGGGCAAAAAAACAATTAAAAGAGCAAGTCTTTTTATACCGCCACCATACTCTCTCACCGGCAACCGGGCTACCGGCTCTCTGATAGCACCAAAGGGGCAGGAATTCTCACAGAGTTTACATCGAACACACTCATCAGGTGTAATAGTAACGTGCCACATTGACAGCCGTGAAAGCTGCCTGAGCAGCACTCCATAGGGACAGAAGAAGCGGCAATAAGGCCGCCCGACAAACAGTCCAGCCAGCAAAAAACACGCCCCAAGCACTAAAATATTGGCGTTCCCGCTCAAATGGAAAAACGCAACAAAAGGGTCGTATCGACAAACAATAAAAGCGCTTCCCGTTGCTGTAAACAAAATCGCCAGTCCCAGGTAAAGATATGCAAACAGCCGCAGTCCGCTTTCCAGCCAGCTCGGCACTGCAATTGGACGCAATAGCACCAAATCCTGAATTGCTCCAAGAGGGCATACCGCCGCGCAAAAGACCCTTCCGAAAAACAAGCTAAACACAAGAGGCAGCAGGAAAAATACCGCAATTACAACCGGCACCACATAAGTCCGGTCGAAAATCGACAAGGTGATATTTTGAATCGCACCAACCGGACAGACACAGCCCTTCCGCCAAAAACCAAAGTAAAGCAAAGAGAACACCATTAGCGTAAGTACAGACCGCCGTTTTCGTCTCCTCAAAACCAAATATGCAGATGCGCTAAGCGCAGCCAAAAGCACCACGGCATCAACATATTCAAAAACGTCCTGGCGTGGAGAGGGAACAGTGGGAGTCGGCCGCTGGTAATCGCTTTCGAATTCAGGCGGGGGAAAACGCTCCGCTGCCGATGCAATGCTGCACACACTCAAGAACACAATTACCGCAACTCTGATATGACATAAACGCATCATTAAGCGTGGTCCACCCCGTTAGAAAATCTTCGAGAACGAAAGTTTGTGCTACCTGCCGTGTTATTTCTAACGGTGTCCACCGTCTTAAGTAGATATGGCTTGTCTGCTGGAACCCGCTTAAACGCCCCAGAGGAACAGGCCGCAGCAATCGAACATTCGTTACAATTCAAACAGCGGTCGTGACGCACCTGCAAAAAAAGCGACCCGTTGCCAAACGTGTTGCAGCCCTTGACACATTTGCCGCACCCGTTGCAAAGTGACAGGTCGATGGTGTATTCATAATAAGGGTCTTCGACAAATTTGCGCTTAATGGCCCCGGTCGGACAAAGCTGATTTTCTGCCCCCTCTGTTATATCAAATGGCTCCGGCCCAAAAAACCCGAAACAAATCCTGCAATACCCGCATATCTCAAATGCGTGCGTGCACTTCACCGCCGACTCCTCAAGAACACAATAAGTCGCACAGTTGCCACAGGCAACGCACGTATATGGGTCAATCTGCCAGACTGTATTTGTCTTTCTCATCCTGCCTGCTAAAAGAGCAGCTATCCCGCCAAAGCCGGCCAAACACGCCCCACGGAAACTGCCTTTCAAAAAATGGCGTCTGCTAACGCCGCCTTCATTTTTCGACATCTTCTACCCTCATTATAGTTTGTTTTACTGACAAAGCCCTGGGCAAACGACACTTTTCAAGTTCTTGACAGCCCACGCAACAAATTACTCTATCGCAACTATCGTGCCGGACGAATCTGTCTCTTCGGACAGTAACCAACCAGCCGACCGCTCCCAGCAGTCCTAAAGCCGCATACCTCAGAATCTCTGTAAGCATTTCTCGCCGACTTTGGTGTCGCATCATGTATCTCTCCGCTATCGGGCCTTTTTCTTTGTGAATGTTCTCACAGTATTATTGGTTGTATCCAGCACAAGGGCCTGACCCTGCGGCCCAACAGCCACATCAAAACCTCCGGTCTGACACTCGGCGGCGGTATCACAGATATGCAAAGCGCCTTCCTTAAGCAATTGCTCGGGTCCCGCCACCACACCAACAAAATTGCCCTCAGGGCTGTAAAGCTTAACGCGCGTCAATCCCTTCTCACAGGTAACAAAGCTGCCATCTTCAAGTATGGCAAAATTCACCGGATTGCAGCACCCTATAAATCCATCAACGTCCGATGAAAACTTGCCCCACCAGAACTCAAGGTTGCCGTCAAACGTGTATGCTTCTATCCGGTGACGGCCTGGATTGACCACCCGCAAAAGTCCATCTCGACCAACCGCAAGGTCAAAATAAGGACTCGGTATCACAAAACCCGGTATATTCTTACCCTCATTTTTCCCGCCAATACGACCAAGCAATCCGCCGTTAATATCATAATGCAAAACAATTCGGTTGCCGGCATCCGCAACAAAGACATCGTTCTTTACAACTGCTATACTGGTTAAAACAGCATCGTCGCCAAGACTTTGCCAAACCGCCAACCTCTTACCTCCCTCATCATAGACCTCAACATATCTCTTGAAAGCGACATACATCTTCCCATCACCTGCCACCGCTAAGCAGCCGGGCTTATCAGAAAGTGTTATCTCAGCAAGCAAATTACCGCCCTCGGCAAATATACGGATTGTCCTGTCACCAGCCACATAAATCCACCCTTTCGAGTCAACAGCAATACCGCGCGAATTAGCAAAGCCGGTGCGAATCGGCTGGGCCGATTCCTCATATAGAATCAAATTCGGGTCGATTTTCGCCAGTTTCTTTACGTCGTATTCAAATTCCTTACCCAGGCCGCTGCCCTTCCACCCTGTCGTATCAAACAGTATCAAGACGACCACGGCAACGACAATCGCAATGGCAATAAGGATACCTGTAAGGATTTTCATATCCGCCGCCTTCAAAAGCCGGACAATTTCAACACCTTACCAGTCTTTACTGGCAAATCCGTTGCAGGTTCATTATAAACGGAAAGACCTGCCCATTCAACGCACTCTCGCTGACCGTAGGTCATTTGGTCATTTCAGCAGCCCAAAGATTACCTCTGGAACCTTCTCTGTTCGCACAATAGCTCCCGGCAGAGCTAATCTCTCATTCATCCCATTGCCGCCGCCTGTGAACAGCCGGTAGCACTGTATGAACTGTTCATTCTCCTTACGCACCAGGCCGACCAACCCGAAATCAGCCACGGCGCTTTGACCACAGTTGTTCGGGCACCCGGATATGTTTATCCGTACATCTGCAAGGTTGTGGCCGGAAAGAATTTTCCTTATCTGTTCAGCGGTCGCCCAGCAATCCACTAATCCTCTCGAGCAGGTTGCCGTCCCAGGACAGGCAACAATTGCAGGACCGTTCGCAAGCGCAGCAAGCTCCACAGAGAGCCGAACCGGCTGCATGCCATAAACCTCAAGGCCGTGCTCGAAGTTTATCCTCAACACCGCTCCCTTCGGCTCCGCAGCATCAGCGAGCGCAACCACCTGGGCAGGGGCTATGTTGCCATTTGGAAGTTGCAGCCGATATAATAATCTCGTGTCTTTACTGGCTGCCGGAGGGGATAGTTCCGGCCAGGTTCGGCTCAACCTTACTTGACGGAACCGCTCGTCAAGCTTCATCTTGAAGGTCTCGTCACCAAATTTTTCTCTTATGTGCCGAAACCGTGCGCGGTGTCTGTTCTGAC
>CAZKOQ010000309.1:0-4318 GCA_964554425.1 uncultured Pirellulales bacterium
AGGATGCCGTCGATTTTTCGCTGCCAGGTTTGCCATAGCCAGACCCGCAGCTCTGTGGCTGGGTGGTCGATAAAGAGTGTGCAATAGGGGGCTTTGGGACCGCAGCAGATATACCACCAGAATTTCTCGCCGTATTTGCGGCGGTCTTCAGTGGGCCCGTGCTTATAGTTAGGTGAAATGGGACACCAGATATTTGGCCCGCCAACTAAATTCGGATCGACCTGCTCGGTCAGCATACGGTTGATGTCAGGGGCAGCGGCCTTGAGCTTTGCAAAACCATTCATAACAAACTGGTAGTCCCTGGGCTCCGGCTCATCAAACCAGTAAACGTATGCCTCATCAAGCCAGCCCTTTGCTCGCAGATGCTCCTGCACCTGCTGGCAGTAAGCGGTAAATGCAGCTTTGTAATGTGCCGTATCTTCCTTGAAGCCAAGAAGCTCAGGTTCATATCGCGAATGAAAGGTTCCGCCGCCGAGGCCCGGTATGTGCAACATAAAAGAGTTGAAGTTGTAATAATCAAGCGCTCGCTGCATTGCGTTGTCCCAGCCGGTCCAGTCGAATGTGGGTTTGAGCTGTTCGGGCGTGGTGGAGTCCGTGACATTAGACCAGGTAACTTTAATTTCATCCAGCGGCGCAGGGTCGTAAGGTGAGATATGGTGGGCGCTGAAGCTGGCCCAGTATTTCTCCAGCACCTGTTGCTTCTGCTGGCGGTCTGAAAGCTTCTGGTATCGGAATACCTCGTGTGGCGAAAAACCAAAAGCAGTTGTGCACGTCATCCTATCGGGTAATTGAAAGTCGGACACCTCCACCTGCAATACTGCCTCTGCGGAGAAATCTTTAGCGGCTAAAACGATTTTACCTGTGTAAATTTCTGCAGGAACATCTCGCGGCACTTTCACACGGAACCAGAATGGCTGATTTTTATTCGGCTCTATGTCGATAGGTTCTTTTAACGGCGACAAAGGGTCCGGCCAAGGACCCGGCACCGAGCTTTTATCGGTTGGCTGAGCGATGGTAACATAGTGCACTTTCAATACTTCGATATTTTCGGCAGGGATAGTTTTTCCGCCTGGCCCGGCTAATGCCTCTGGATGAATGGTAAGGCCGTTTAAGGGAGTTTTTGGCCTGACAACAAGTTGCACCGCCTCGACCTCATTTCGCGCAGCACGTATAATAATGGCTTGTCCAGTTTGCTCGGGTAACAGCTTATCCAGACTTATTTTCCAGCCGGAGGATGCCCACCACAAGCTTACCTGTCCGGTGGATGCCGGGAGTGTTTGTCCGTAAGGCAGATTAAAATAATCTCTGGTTTGAGCCGCTGTGTTTTGGATAGCCGCTGCCAGGATTACTAATAAAATTCCTTGTTGCGACATAATGTATCTCCTCATTTGGAACCATTTCATTTTTGAGCCGGTCAATACCGTTAGTTGCCTGCTAATAATTTTCAGTAACAAATCAAATGCCGTCAAGAAATTCTTAACCAATTGTTATAATCTTGCTGTTGATAAGCAAATACTAAAAATATTCCGTTCCAGATGCGTGGGGCAGCTTTTCCAGCGGGCAGCCAGCGCATTTGGCAGTTGGCCTGCAGAATTCCTTGCCAACCTTTACTAAGAGTGCATGGTATTCATTGAAAAGCTGAATATCCTGCGGCAGATTCGACTGAAATAATTCTCGCAACTGTCCGTAATCAGCATCCGGCTCGATAAGTCCGTGGCGGGCTGCGACGCGGGCGCTGTAGGCATCAACAACAAAGACGGGTCTATTGAGTGCGTAAAGGAGAATCGAGTCGGCGGTTTCATTGCCGATGCCTTTTATGGCCAACAATTCAGCCCGTAGCGTATCGGTCTTAACGCTTTCAAGATTTGCCAGGTCACCAGCGTAATTTTCAAACAGCCATTTCATAAAATTCTTGAGGCGTTTGGTTTTTATGTTGTAATAGCCGGCAGGGCGGATAAGCTCCGCGAGCTGCCGAAGGTCAAGATTGTAAAGCTTCTCAGGGCTAAGGCATCCGGTTAATTTTAGATTTGCTATTGCCTTTTCTACATTTGCCCAGTTAGTGTTTTGAGTAAGGATAGCGCCTACCATTACCTCGAACTTGGTTTCGCCGGGCCACCAGTGCTGCGGGCCGAAACGTTCGAAAAGCAAGTGATAAATTTGGTTTAGCTGTTCAGTTATCATTTTAACGGTTTCTCAAGCAATATTCTTTTGCGGCTCAGCCACACTGCGCTTCCATAACAAAAAAGGAGAGCTATTTTTGACTATTGTAATTTTAAACTCGTTAAAGTAAACTGCGTAAATTTGAGTAATGTGGTCAGCTAATTTTTGATATTCAGGGATGAAAGGCCTAAGCAGTCAGGCAGCCGCAAGCTAATGGAAGGCAAACGTAGATACGACAAGGGGCAGCTTTTCAATTTCACTCGCAACTCCTATCTTGAGCGGACGAGCCGCCCGATTTATGCAGTTGTTTTTCTGCTGCCGTTTATCGCTTTGTATGAGATAGGAACGATTCTAATAAATACCGATGTTTTGAACCAATCACAGGTTCGTGTGGTTGCGTTTGTGTGGCTGCAGCAATTGCTGGAGTATGTCGGCGGAGAGAGATTTGCGTGGGTGGCGCCGCCTCTTGTGGTTGTTATTATTTTGATAGGTCTTCAGATTACTTCCGCCAAGCCCTGGCACATCGGAACCGGCGATTTTTTGCCGATGGCTATTGAATGTATTTTTCTTGCAGTGCCTTTGATTGTGTTAAGTTTATTTTTGAATAGGTCGGCCCCGCAGCAGGGCGATATTGGCCGGTTTGCTAATAGCGTGGTGTATGTCCAGACCGAATTTTCGCCGAGCTTTTTGTGTGACAGGTTGGATAGTTTGTTTTTGCTCGCCGGGGAGGTCAAGCCGGAAACAGCGGGAGGTAGGTCGCTATTAGCTGATATTGTTACCGGTATCGGTGCGGGTATTTATGAGGAGCTGATTTTTCGGCTGATTCTGATTTGTCTTCTTATGCTGTTTTTTCAGGATGTGCTCCAGTTCACTCGTAAGAATGCAATTATACTTTCGGTGCTTATTTCTGCTGCACTTTTCAGTGCGCACCACCACGTCATTCTTGTGGAGGGACAGTTTGGTCAGAGCGGAACTTTCAACTGGGCAGCATTTGGTTTCAGGACGGCTGCGGGGATTTATTTTGCGATTCTTTTCGCCATCCGCGGGTTTGCAATCACTGCCGGCACCCACGCTTTCTATGATATTATTGCAACTATTCTAAACGCCGCCTTTTTTCAGTATTGAAACCGCGGATGACGGGCATTTTTTCAATTTTTTTTCAGAAAATTTTACCACTGTTAGTCTTTTAATTTGCGTATCTTGCAATACGTTCGTCCTATAAGGCGGAAAACACGGCTTATCAATACTGATATTGGTCTTGAAAAGACGCGGTGATTTTTGTATAATACAGGAAAGATTGGCAAAGTGATTTTTGTGTCGGGACACTTGTATGGAATCACCGCAAATCAACGTAGCTGTCGAGGAGCTGACATTTAGCTTATTCCAAAGGCCCTTGCATCCGGAGCTTTTCCAGATATATGCCAGCAGGCATCTGCGGACAGACAAATATGAGGCGATTATCTGGGTTACCGGCTGCTTGCACGTTGTCAGCGTCTTTGCCAACGAGGACTGCCTAAGTGAAGTTGTCAGTGCGCCTGGGCAGTTGCTTCCCCATCGGGGCTTGATTGAGCGGTTCCAGTTCCGCGGGCCGCGCAGCCACAAGTGCACCTTGAGCTGCGGCATAAGCTATATGACCGATTTTCAGGTCGAGAAGATGAGCCCCAATCTATATCTGCAAAGCCACAACGACCTCGAACGATTCGCACGCAATCGCGGCGTCTTTGTCAAATTCCCGGAACTGGAAGTCGGCAGGTTGCAGCCGTTCTGCTATGTTGATTTCGAGGCAAGGCGAACAGAGCTGCACATCCAAACATTCGCTGCCTACCCCGACCAGGTAACAATGATTAAAACGCAATCATTGTTCGACTTTCAATAATTTAATCCAAGAACCTCATCATAAAGACCTTATTCAGTTTGCGATATTCGTCCGCCACCATACAAGCTGCGATTACCATCCGCTTATCCTGGCCGAAAGCAGCGCGCAATCTGTCAACGGATTTTTGAGCAGCATCCTCGTCGCCAATGTGAATATTTTTATCCGACGCGGCGGACGAAATCACCAGTCCCATCTGCGACCAGACTGCTGATAATGGCATCGAGAGGACTATTTGAACTCGTCGGGGGAAATGTTACGGCTTATACCCAATCGTTGTAAACA
>CAZKOQ010000310.1:0-1398 GCA_964554425.1 uncultured Pirellulales bacterium
GCGCAGTTGTTCTGGTCCTTGGGATACTCGGAATCGTTGTGTGCTTTATCTGCGGCATTATCGCCTGGGTAATGGGCAACGGCGACCTTCGGGAAATGAACGCAGGGATTATGGACCCATCAGGCCGCGGACTGACGCAGGCAGGTAAGATTTGCGGGATGATTAGCGTGATACTTACTATTGTTGCGTTGTGCATCTGGCTTGTTATTATGATGTTCGCAGGCGCCGGGAGGGTAATGAGCGGCCACCACTAAAAATAACTTATCGCAAATGAAAATAGAGGTAATACGGGTTTCGCGTTGGCCGAAGTGGCCATTGTGGGCCGTCTTGCTTGCGTTTGTATGGCTGGGATTGGGCGGCGTAACTATTTTGCTGGCCTCATATTTTGGGAGACCGCTCCAGCTTTGTATGTTTAAGCGGCTGACAGGTATCCCGTGCCCTACGTGCGGTTTTACTCGCGGTGCAATGAATTTACTGCATTTTAGATTCGTTGCAGCGTGGCAGTGTAATCCGCTGCTGTATTCGGTTCTGGGAATATTTGCTTTGGTTGTTGCAGCAAGGTTGTTTCTGGGCCGAACTATTAGAATCCATCCGGCTCGCGAGGAACGCTTAATCGCCTGGATTTTAGCTCTTGTTTTGTTCTTTGCCAATTGGGCGTATGTGATTTTCTGCGTGGGATAAGATAGAGAGAAAGTAGGAGATTTTGTTAGATATTATGCCGTGCGAGATTGGAATGGACAGTGTTACCAAACAAACGTAGATGCTTTGAGAAGGAAAATTGTATATGGGCAAAGAGCAGCTTGAACAGACGCTTGTGCTGATAAAGCCGGATGCGCTAAAAAATTCGTTGACGGGATTCCTGCTTTCTCAACTTTCGGAATTCCATACCGGCTCACGCTTTGCGGGCGCAAAGATTGTTCATGTCAGCAGGATGCTTGCGGAGGCGCACTATGCCGAGCATCGGGGAAAGGTATTTTTTCCTTCAATTATTGATTATATTATGGGCCTTGCTCATTATCCTGATGAACCCTGGAAGCGCAGGGTGATTGCGTTAGTGTATCAGGGGCCGCAGGCATTAAGAAGGATACGGGAAATTGCCGGTCCGACAAATCCGCACGAAGCTCGCGTTCAAAAACCAGGATGTATTCGTTCTCTTGGGACGATTGTGCCGATTAAAGATGCCGCTGGAAATGTGATTGGCGAGCGAATGGATAATCTTATTCATACTTCGGCGACGCCCAGCGACGCCGAGCGGGAAATCAAGCTTTGGTTTAAGCCATCCGACATTCCACCCTCAATGCGTGCGTATCCGACCCAGATAAGCGAAGAACATTACTATTTCAAGGATAGCAAGCTCTATGCCAGACACGAGCCGGGCAGTATTTGTTTGATTGCGCC
>CAZKOQ010000310.1:1498-4316 GCA_964554425.1 uncultured Pirellulales bacterium
TTGATGTATGGTCAGCATCGCAAATCCGATTCGATTGGGGACCGCGTTCAATATCTTGAAGACCAGCTTCTACGGACGCAGAACACTTTGCGCGAGCTGGTGAAGAAGCTTGAGGAGATGCACGGAAGCGACATCGACGGAGACGGCAGGGTCGGCTAAGCACATCACATCGAAAGGGGGAAAGAACCATGACCGATCAGAAACGATTTTTTCGTCTGTTCCTGCGGATACTCGGTAGCGCAGCGGGACTGGCTGTCCTCGCTGTGGTGATGCCATACTCCTGGATGGATGCCATCCATCAACGGCTGGGGATGGGCAAGCTCCCCGATGAGCCGATAGTAGGGTATTTGGCCCGGTCAACATCGGCGTTCTATGCGCTTCTTGGCGGGCTTTTATGGACTGTCTCTTTTCACCTGCAGCGAAATCGCCTTGTCCTGCGTTATCTTGGCTTTGCAATTATCTTGTTCGGCATAGCGCTCTCTATCGTCGATTGGATTGAAGGTATGCCGCTTTTCTGGAAGATTAGCGAAGGGCCGAGTAATATGGTTTTCGGGATAGTCATCCTGTGGATTAGCCATCGCATTAAGCAGATAAGTTCGGAGAAAAACAGGGAAGATGTAGAAACCGAGCAGGAGTAGTTTTTGTATGGCTAAACTTTCATTGGGACGCAGGATGCTGAAACTTGTTCATCCGGAGGGGATTCCCTGGCCGGGCTCAGTTATCTATAACGCAATAAGCGGAACCGCTATCTTTCAGGGCCATTATGAGCTGGTCGCAAAAGACATATTGAGCTATTGCGCAGAAGGTAGTCTATTGGACATAGGCACTGGGCCGGGATGGCTGCTGTTGAAACTTCACCGGCAGTCGCCGGCAATGCGATTGGTCGGCATTGACGCTTCGCCTTCTATGGTTGCCAGAGCCAGGAAAAATATGGCTAAGGCAGGGCTATCGGATGTTATTGAAATTAGGGAAGGTAATGCCAGCCAGATACCATTTGCCGACGACTCCTTTGATATCGTCGTAAGCCAGTGGTCAATTCATCACTGGAAAAATCCTGTTGCAGGGCTGAATGAGGTCTATCGCGTGCTAAAGCCCGGGGGCTATGCTTTGATGTATGACCTTGTAAGTGACACGCCGGCAGATGTCTTGACTGAAATGGCTCGCCAATTCGGCAGGTTGAAAATGCTACTGTGTCGGCTGCATAGCTTCGAGGAGCCGTTTTATAGCCGCCAGAGTTATGAATCGCTGGCTCACCCTACTTTATTCAAGGAGTGCCGAACGCAGTTTGTCGGCCTATCCTGCCGCCTGATGCTGAAAAAGGGGTAGTGTCCTAATTTGAAAAAGCAATCTTTAACAATAAATAATCGGCTGTCCTATCATCAACTATAACATATAACATAACATATATTTACACAAATTATTTGCATAAAGACATAAGTCCTTTATTTGCAAGGTATTACATAATAATAGAAATAACAAAATATGCAACATTATTCTTGACATATAATTGAACAGATGCTATCATTTATTCGATATATAAGTGTAGCAGTTTAATTGGAAAAAAATAAAAGGTGAAAAATGAATTTGAACTATAAAAAGCTGATTCAATTTGATTTGCTTAATGACGCAGAGGCAAAAATAAAGCAAAACCATGAGAAATTCTTTGAGTTTTTGTCAACATTCCACAATATTGCTGCCGCTGATAAATTCATAAAGGATTGCCCTTTTTACCCTGATTCAAATAAAAGCATTATTAGAGATGAGCTTGTGTCTGCTATTGGTTCAACACTGGCAATAGAAGGAATTGTTATTAAGGGGGAAGATATTGAAAAAACAATAGATAAACAAAATTCTGGAAGACGCCCCCACCAGAAACAACAAGAAATACATACCCTTAACTCACAAAATGTTTATAACTATATTCAAAATACTGTTCGCGAAAACAAGGGGGAATTTGTTTATAAAGATGAACACATTATAAAAATACATAAGCTGTTTACTGCCAACATTGACTATGTAGGCAATCAGCCAGGCAAATACAGAAATATGAGCGCCTTTTTTGGAGATAACCCGCGAAGAAAAAGTCTTTGCGAAAATTATGAAGATATTTATATGGCGATGGGTAACTTCATCAATTGGTTAAACCAAAAGAATGAAGGATTATTAACTGGAAATATAATCGCCAAAGCAATTATGGCGCATTATTATTTGGCTGAAATCCATCCTTTCGGAGATGGAAATGGAAGAACAGCAAGGGCGGTTGAAGCAATGGTGCTATATGCAAACAAAATAAATCCTTACTGTTTTTGGTCTTTAGCTAATTTTTGGAACATGCGTAGAAATGACTATATTTCCCGTTTAGGAGAAATACGTGATACCTGTGATTGCCTTGAATTTTTGATATGGGGGGCAAAAGGTTATCTTGAAGAGGTTGAGAGAATTAAATGGCGTGTTTTGAAAAAAGTTAAACAGCTTATGTTACAAGATTATACCCAATATTTATATGGTTCAAAGAACGAACAACCACCAGAAAAAAAGATTAATGAAAGGATTGTTGGAGTTTTATTTTTATTAACACATTCTGATAAAATTCTATTAGACAAACTTCGGTCTTCTCCTGGATACAAGTCTTTATATCATCATATCTCAGGTATGACCCAAAATAGAGATTTTTCTAAAATGAAGTCATTAAAATTGATTCGCATTTCTGAGACAGACGGAAAAGCGTTTATAGAACCAAACTATGAGCTTCTTGAAAACTTAGAGTATAGCATTTGAAATTTGCTATCAATAAAAACCCCACTGAGTCCTTGCAACC
>CAZKOQ010000311.1:0-4311 GCA_964554425.1 uncultured Pirellulales bacterium
ATACTATTGTAGCTGATGTCGGCAAAGCCCAATTGCTTTGCCGTGCTTTTTCTATCTAACGGCAGCGTCGAACCTGCAAGAGCCCCACTGCCGAGCGGCGAAATATCGAGCAGCGCCCTGCAATTCTTGAGCCGTGTAAAGTCACGCTCAAGCGCCTCTACAAAGCTCAACAAATAACAGGCGACAACTATCGGCTGGGCACGCTGCAGATGCGTGTAGCCCGGCATTACATCCTCGGTGTGCTTCTCCGAAAGTTTGACAAACGCCTTTTGCAACAGCGTTATCTTGGCCTGTAAAATCTCTATCTGGTCCCGCATCCACAGACGAATATCGGTGGCAACCTGGTCGTTGCGGCTTCTGCCGGTATGAAGCTTCTTACCGGGCTCGCCAATCTTCGCTACCAGAGCCGCCTCAATTGCCATATGTATATCTTCATACGTCTTCTCGAACTTAAACCGCCCTTCCGCAATCTCCTTTGATATTTCGATAAGACCGTCCTTAATTGCCTTCAACTCGTCTCTGGTAATCAGCTTCTGGTCGGCCAGCATTTGTGAATGAGCAATCGAGCCGACAATGTCATACTTGTAAAGCCGCTTGTCGATAGACAGAGACTCTACAAAATCAACCATACGCCTATCCGGCTCGCTTGCCAGCCGCTTTTCCCAACTTTTTTCTGCATCTACCATTTTGCTCGCTCCAAAAATAAATTCGTTTTAGCAAATCATACGCCTTATCCTCCGCAATGTCAAGCTCAACTCTTGCCCTGCTTCACCAGCAGGCATTCGTCGCATTCGCTCTTGCAAACAAATCCTAATTATATTATCCTGCTGCACGAATAGAAATTTATTACTGACAGAACCGCCAACCACGAAACATAAGAAACAAATGACAGAAAAACTTCTAATAACTAATTGCAGATTGTTTAACGCACCACAACAGTCAACCTCCATCCTTATCGAAGACGGCGTTATCGCCGGAATCGGCCAAACCAACGTCGCCCCCCGCGATGTAAATACACTCGACGCCCGGGGCAGAATAATCGCACCCGGCTTCATTGACATTCACATTCAAGGCGCGGGCGGTGCGGATGTCCTCGATGCAACCCCAGATGCATTAAAAGCAATATCACAAACCTGCGGACGCTTCGGCGTTACCGGCTTTCTTGCCACAACCGTATTTAAGCAGAACCAGAAAAATGAGCACCTTTTACTCGCCGCCCGCTATGTAGGCCGCGACCTTGGTGGCGCCAATCTGCTCGGAGTTCATCTGGAAGGCCCGTTCATCTCACCGGAAAAAAAAGGAATGATTCTGCCCAATTGCTTATCCGCTCCATCGCTAAAGCTTTTCGATGAAATTCAGGACGTAACCGGCGGCTGGCTTAAAATGATGACAATCGCACCGGAACTGCCCGGCAATTTAGAAATAGTTCGGCATCTCATTGGCTCAAATATCATTGCCTCTTTTGGCCACTCAAATGCCACTTACAAGCAAACCCTTGATGGCTTTGAGGCCGGAATCTCACACGTAACTCACCTGTTTAACGCGATGCCCTCGATACACCATCGCTCACCTGGCCCGCTCATCGCCATTTTCCAAACAAAACACATAACGGCTCAGCTCATCGCCGATGGCGTTCACATACACCAGGCAGTCGTAAAATTAACTTTCGACCTACTCGGCCCCGACCGTTTCATCCCCATCACTGATGGAATGCAGGCGATGGGCCTGCCTGATGGGAGCTTCGTTTATAATGGCCTCGAATACGAATCTAAAAATGGAACGGCAAGATACAAAGATGGCACTTTAATTGGGACCGCACTCGGCCTAAGTCAACTCCTGGGTAGATTTATGGTTTTCACGGGCCGCCCTCTTGATATAGCCATCAGAACCGTTACCGAAAATCCCGCAAAGCTATTAGGCATCGAAAGCAAAAAAGGCACAATAGCCCAGGGGAAAGACGCCGATTTAGTCCTCCTCGACCAGGATTACTCAATCCACACAACCATAGTCGCAGGCAAAATCGTATTCCAAAAATAACTCCCGCTCGATTGAGCCCCACTACTCTAAAAACAGGATAATATTTATCCTAATATCTGCCCAAAAAGCCGGTAAAAAAATTGGGAGAGCCCTAAAAGACAACGGCTCTCCCTGAAAACTTATGTGGCCCTTTCCTTTTTGTCCTTAGCCATCCCTTTCAATGCCTGCAATTTTCGACCTGACTTGTCGGCAATATCCTAAGACAACGAAAGTTCAAGCTAATATGGCCAAACAGGTCATTTCACAGAGCCACCCATTTTCATACCTATTATTTAAATCGGCAGACACAGACACAAATCTTGAATTTTTGTACCTCCACCAACAATGCTTATTCGCTGTCAGCAAAATCCCGGTCCATCCCCAAAAATCGCAAAATCGAAGATGAGCTAAATTAGGATAAACGAACATAAGAACTACAAACACTCTGTCCTCCCCAGATATACACAATACAACTGCTTTATTCCCAGGTTAATCGAGCTCAAGCATGTCTTAACAAAATGGTTAATCTTAATTGAGCTCGAGAACGCTATCCAAATATACTCCTAAATTCGCTAAGGTAATCCGGCTAAAATACTATTTTTTCATTCAGCCCTAAAGCCAAAGGCACAGAATATGGCACTATCTCATAGGTGATTTCACAGGGCGTGAAAAACAAAATATTTTGCGTAAGCACGAACTAACAAACGATGCCAATCAAAACCAAGCCGCTTTCAAATAGTAAAACCTGGTTCATTTTTCATCTGTTCAGCAGCAAATCAACTTCTCAATTCTTGACTAACAGCCAAAAGTCTCTACTACGTATTCTCCGATTACAAAAATTTCTCTTTCCTGTGCTTCTCTCAAAGCAAATCGCACTAATTTCTTTTACACACAGAAGTTACGTAAATATAATTTCCTATAGATTTCTTCAAAAAACCTCGTGAATCTCCTTGACAAAACTATCTATAAATCGTAAACTAAAAGGTGAACTGGACTTTGTGAATGTGAACTCAAGCACAAAATAATTGCTCCCTAACCAATGAGGTATCATAAAATTCCAGACGAGGCAGTCCGACGACTGCCTGTTTACCTGAGAGCCCTGTTGTTCTCATCAGAACAGGGACAAAGTAACGTATCCAGCCGGGATTTGGCCAGCTTTGTCGGCGTTAATCCGTGGCAAATAAGGAAGGATTTTTCCTACTTCGGCGAGTTCGGGACGCCTGGCGTAGGTTATAACATTGAAAAACTCGCAAAGGAAATCAAGAAAATCCTCAAACTTGACGTTGCTCCTAATGCGGCATTGGTCGGCGTGGGCAATCTCGGCTCAGCTATCCTGGCTTACACGGGCTTTGGGATTTACGGCTTCAATATCGCGGCTGCCTTCGACATTGACCCTAAGAAAATCGGCAAAAAAATAAAAGATGTTGTTATTGAAGACGTTCGCAATCTACATACCCTCAAAAAACGAAAGATAAACCTTGCGATTATAGCCGTCCCACGTGATTCTGCTCAGATAGACGCCGACGCACTTGTCAAAGCAGGTGTGAAAGGTATTCTAAACTTTTCTCCTTGCTATATAACGGTGCCTAAGAAAGTCAAAGTAATAACAATTGACATTGCAATGGACCTTGCCCGGCTGCCCTACTATATGCCTTCGAGTCAAATAAGCAATGTGGCAAGCATTGGCGGCAAACGGTCGGCGCTTGCATAAAAGAATATCCGTCAACCTCCGGCAAAGACGTTGTGCCGGACCGGACGGGTCCGATGAAATTGCTCTTAAATTTAACTGAGGTCGAAAATGAATGTTAAGAGAATCATAAAGAGCGCTTTCACAAGCTTTGTTGACGAGATTATCGGCAGCCGAAGGGTAATAGGCGTCCAGGCCAAAGGCGACAGATTTGACTTCGACGTGCTTGAATCGGCCAAAGACCTGCGTCTCGATTATGACCGCACCCTCCAGCCGCCGAAGAAATACTTCCTGCCGCCGGTGGAGCCGCTTCTAACGTTTGAAGTCGGCGGCGGCTACAAATCAGTGTTTGATGACACCGAGTTTGTCCTCATCGGTGTCCACCCCTACGATATGGTTGCCATAAACCAGATGGACAAGATTTTCATCCAGGATAACTATGACACCCATTATATGCGAAGGCGAAACAGCGCTACTATCATCGCTACCGACGTAGTGACACCATCGAAGAACGTTTTTGCAGGGTCGATGGGTACCGCCACTGTTAAAGATGGTTTCGACATACTGCTCACCGATATCGGTGACGTTTATATTGCCGAGATTGCTTC
>CAZKOQ010000312.1:0-4273 GCA_964554425.1 uncultured Pirellulales bacterium
GCGTTACAGGCAGAAAAATCATCGTTGACACCTACGGCGGAAGAGGCCGCCACGGCGGCGGCTGCTTTAGCGGCAAAGACCCAACAAAAGTTGACAGGACCGCAAGCTATATGGCCCGTTACATCGCCAAAAACATCGTCGCAGCCGGTTTATCCGATGTCTGCGAGCTTCAGCTTTCTTACGTCATCGGCGTAGCCCAGCCGGTTTCGGTGCTGGTGAGCACCGAAGGCACCGCAAAGATAAGCGAGAAACGGCTTAGCAAAATAATAAGAGAGTTGTTCCCGCTTACCCCCAAGGCAATGATTGCGCACTTGAAGCTCGCTCGCCCAATCTTTGCTCAGACCTCTTATGGCGGACATTTCGGCCGAAATCTACCTGATTTTACCTGGGAGAAAACCGATTATGCAGCCAAACTCCGCAAAGCCGCTGGATTGTAGAATAATTGGTGGGGTAAACCCCACTCTACGCTTTATTATTGTTGGGCCACTTTTTGTTATTGTAGGGCGGGGCTTGCCCCGCCGAAATAATTCGACATAATTTGCCGTTATGCCAAATTACATACGGGCCAAATTAGAGGGGGGCTATTACTTCTTCACGGTTGTAACATACCGCAGGACCACGTTATTCAAGGCACAACTTGCACGAGATTGCCTGCGACAAGCCATTTCGAGAACACGCGTAAGGCAACCCTTCGAGACAATCGCTTTCTGTCTTTTGCCGGACCATTTGCATTGTGTGTGGAAGCTGCCGGAGAACGATGCGGACTTTTCTACGCGATGGTCGTCTATTAAGGGTATATTCAGCCGAGAGTATATGCGAACGAACAAACTCAAGCACGTGCCTCTGTCCCGTGCAGATAAAGGAGAGGTCTGTATTTGGCAGAAACGGTTTTGGGAACATCAGATACGCGACGAAAAGGATTTGCAGAGGCATATCGATTACATCCATTATAATCCCGTAAAGCACGGCCTGGTCAAATCCGTCGATGACTGGCACTGGTCAACTTATCATCAGTTCGTAAAAGAAGGTTTTTACGGCAGAATCAACGATTTTGAGAACGTAACCAGTGCAAATATATGCGATTTTGGCGAATAGAATCTGGCGGGGTTAACCCCGCCCTACAAGACTTCACCTGGGAAAAAACCGACTATGCAGTCAAACTCCGCAAAGCCGCTGGATTGTAGTAAAAAGAGAGGTAATGCGCAAGACTTGTGATTACAAAAAGCCCGACCCATCGGGCTTTTTTATTTATCTGATTTGATATTTTTCATTGAATACCCTTTTTTTGTAAGTTTGTCGCCTCCACTCTGTCTAATATAGTAGTTATGGCCAGAACCAGTGACGACCGGCTCCTGGTTGAACAATTCAAGCAGGGCGATGAATCCGCTTTTGACAGGATTATCGGCGAGTTCTCCGCTGATATAGCGGTTCTGGCTAATCGACTGCTCGGCTGGCCCGGCGATGTCGAGGATATTGTTCAGGATGTGTTCCTCGCTGCTTTTGTCGGCCTTAAAAAATTTCGCTGCGATTGCGGGCTAAAAACCTGGCTCTTTGCCATAACAATAAATAAGTGCCGAAGTTACCGATACAGGCGGATGCTTCGACTCAGGCGTTTTTTTGGGAAACCACGCAAGGTTGCTTTGGCTGTCGGCGGCGCAGACAAAAGGTTGTTGGATCGCGAAGTATTTTTACGCATCCGGTATGCTGTGAAGGTATTGCCGCCTAAATATCGTGAGCCGATAGTCCTGACATACTTGCAGGAGCTTCCGACGGACCAGATTTGTGAAATCCTCGGCATCTCGGAAAATGCCTTGCAGGTTCGCCTTAACCGCGCCAGGAATCGACTGAAAGTGCAGTTGGCCGAACTAATGGAGTGAAATGTAATGATAGAAGACAAAATAAAAGACCTGCTTCAAAAAGCCGACCGGATGACAGCACAGGTTCGGCCTTTGCATATTGACCCTGTGGCGATTCACCGCCGCGCCGAGCGCAGGCGCCTTATAATGAATATAGCTGCACCTGCCGCCATAGCTGCGATAATCTTTTTTGCGTCCATAATTGTGATACAGGCGGCCAGACCTCATAAGCCATTCGAGCAAAAGCAAATCGTCTCATTGCAGCAGGAGCTAAAAAATCTCCAGGCAAAGACCGATGCAGTTTTGAATTTAGTTCAGCAGGTGCTCGAAAGCGAACGCAGACAGCGCCGACTCAATGAACTTGAAGCTACTCTCGCAAGTATTCCTGACCCCATCGAAGAAACCCAAAGACAGGTTGACAAAACCGCCTTTATCCTCGTTTATCAGGCCGACCGTTTGTATCGCCAGTCGAACCAGACGGATTCTGCTGTCCAGACCTATAATCGGGTCATAAGACTTTTCCCGCAAACCCAATGGGCGGAGGTCGCCCGTCAGCGCCTGTCCGAAATCGAAACTAAAAAACTCAACAAACCCAATTGTTAAGGAGACCAGATATGGAAACTGCAAAACGCATAATCGCTCTGTTGGTTGTGATGCTGTTGGTCGCTATAGTAGCGCAGTCGGCTGAAAAACAGGCAAAAACCAAAACTATGGCGGCGCTGACGCCAGCCGAAATCTCAAACACCCGCTCCGCAAGTTGTGTAGTAAGGGTTACCGCCCACCCAGCAGCGCTTCCGCTCACTTTCGATACTATTCAGTATCTGTTACATAGCTCCGGCGTCGCCGGAAAAGCTGCCCGTGATACACTTGGCCTGCCGCCAGACGCAGCTTCTGGTCTTTTTACAATCGAGGAATTGTACTCTGCCCCGGCTGTCTCGATGCCGCTATATCCTCCAGGACAAACGCCGCCGGTCGGACCTGGTTTTGGCGACTATGGTAATTTTGAATCACCCTCCGATGAGCCGCCCACCTCACCCGAGAGCTTATCCGAACCGGAACTACCCGCCGAGGAGGAAATCGCCTCACCTACTACTGGCTACAAACCCTCTCCGCCACTTCCAGGGTCAGTAGCTGTATCTGGTGTTCCAATTCCCCGCGGCGGTTATGGTCGCCTTGGGGGTTATGGCGTCGGTGGTTATGGTGGCTATGGTGGTGGGTACGGTGTCTACGGTGGTGGCGGATACGGTGGCGGCGGCTTCGGTGGATATGGGTTTAGCACCGCACCGAGAGGACTGACCCCAACCGACTCTGAACAGCCTGTCACTGCTGACGAATTTTTCTTTCACCTCAAGGTTGATATTAAGGACAGCCAGGCCAGGCCCGCAGCCGAAGAATTCATGAATGCCCTTGTAACCAACCTTCGTGATAATCTCAAGAGGGTCTGGGATGAGCAGGTCGATAGACTCATCAGACAGGAGAGAACCGCACAAGATGAAGCCGAGCGTGCTGAACAAATCTTGGCCAATTACCAGCAGGAGCTTAGAAAATTAGCCGGTTCGCGCAACCTTTCGCGCACTGTAATTCTAAGCCGTTGTGACATCCTGAGAGAAAAACTGGAAGCCACGCAAATGGAGCTGGCCTCCAAAGAGCTAATGTTAAAATCTATATCCGAGCAAATAGCTCAAACACAGGAGAAACTGGCGACTCAGATAAAAGAAGACGCCGTCACCGATGAATTGAAGAGAATACTTCAGATACAGACCGAGCAATGTGCCATCGCTCAGAAACTCCAGACCGAAGGCCGCGTTTCTTCTGCTGAGGTTGCGGATGTCGCGGAAAAGCTTGCCAGAGCCAGGATAGAGCTGGCCCAGAGGCGCGAGCAATTAAGCAAGGCCGCCGGCGGAGATAAGATAAGCTCCCTTAACAATAAGCTCGCAGACCTTTCGCTAAGAGTAACCCAGGCGGACCAACAGCGCAAAAGACTCGAACAGCAGCTTAGCGAGGCCGAAGAGCTTCTTTCAAAGGCTGATACTTATGAGCTATTGTCGCTCAAAGCCAATCTCGAAAGGCAAAACCTCCAGCAGGCCCTGGTCTGGCGTGATGCAATAAGCAGGCAAATCCGTATGCTCCAGGAGCCGCTCGTATCAGTCCTCGGCGGACAATAATCCTTTGTGCAAAACTATCTTCAGAAACAATCCACCAGATGCTCTTATGTCGGGCACCAGACAGGGAGTCTAAAATTGTATTAATCCCCACGCTTTACGTGCGCTTTTAGAAGGACGTGGTGTCGTTTATTTTTCTTATGACCCAGAAGCTGTTCTTAAATCCACGGGCTTTCAATTGAAGGTCAATGTTTTTGAGAAATTCATACTCGCCTCGCAGGTGGATTGGCACCAGCAATTTCGGCTGAAATGTTA
>CAZKOQ010000313.1:0-4272 GCA_964554425.1 uncultured Pirellulales bacterium
ATGCGGTAATTACAATATAATTTTTACTTTCCAGCGTAGCTTTGAGTGCTTTGGTAAGATCCGGGTCATCATCTACAATTAAAATCTTCACATTTTCCATATTTCTACCCCACTGAATTTCAGAACGTTCCGTAAGTTATAATTTTAGATTTTCCACATTAAACCGTGCTCTTCCGGACAATTTAAGATAGTATTTGTAAAGTTACCAGCTCGTCTTGGCATCCTGCTTCGGCGGAGCACTACGCAGAGCCGAGAGGGCACAAGCCGAAGTCAGACCTTCGCCTCTCCTTCTCCGCAGTATCTACTACGAAGGACGAATCAATCCTTTACGAGTATTCATAATCAGCACCTGCAATCTTATTGCTTGCTCAGCCGATAAATTTTTTCCAAACAAAAATTGATAAACTCGTCTTTCCTGCTAAGCCCGGCGTGCTCCGTAATCTTGGCATTGAGTTTGTTGACGACTTCATTTCGCCGCTCATATATAATCCTGTCCTCCACCTCTTTTTGCACCTTTTCAAACGGCTCATAGCCACCCACTTGCTTTTCCTCCAGCTTCATTATGAAAATGTGCCCATCCGTCTCAATCGGCCCCACAATCTGACCCGGCTCAATCTTTTTCGCCTCAAGTGCAAGAACATCATAAGGATTAGCCAGCGAGTCCGGTCCAACCGGCTGCCACAATCCACCAACCTCTTTCCGCAGCCCGTGCGAATACTGCTGCGCCAGTGCCCCAAAATCCTCTCCTGACTTTATTCGTTCAACCAGCTCACCCGCCAGCCGCCGCGCCTCACCAAGACGGTCTTGATTTGGATCGATTATGTCCAGTTTTGCAATATCAATATCTATGAGCCGAAACTTTATCATTGCCGGCTTGGAAAAAAGCTCGTCTTTCCTCCTGTTATAATAATCTACAAGCTCCTGATATGTCGCCGGCTGATAACTCGGCATCTTTGTCGCAAGATAAGAGTGTATCAAAATCAATTTCTTCTGGCGCTCCTTAAAACTCTTGCGGTTCATCCCCATCTTCTTTAGCGCCTCATCGGCCTTGGCTTCATCACCACCATACCCAAGAGTATATCTTCGCAATTCCTTCTCTGCCGCTTTGTCCAGAGATTCATCGACACTCTCTCCTCCCTGTTTCTTGGCCTCCTGATAAAGCAAAACCTCCGCTATCCTATTCCTGACCGCTGACTCAACCGCAGCCCTGCCTCGCACCTTAAACTGCTCAAGAGAATTTGTCTGCGCGACCGTCCTAAGATTGTCCAGCGGCGACTCATACTCCCCCCCCAAATCCACAGGCGATTTAATTATCTCGTCACTAGTTATCGGCTCACCGCCCACCATAAGCACAAGCCCGCCGGCCGCCTTCACCAGCTCTATTTTCTGCGTAACGGCTATCCGCGATAGCTCCGCTTCTGTCATACCCCCCTTCCCACCCTTATTGCACCCGCCGGCCATCCACAAAACCAAAAGCGACCCAGCCAGAATTGTCTTTATCTTCCTGTAGCTTTTTTCCTTACCCATGTTAATCCTATGCTGTCAAATTCTGTTTATTGTTTGTGCTTCCCATAGAGTAAGCGCACATAGCTCAAAGACAACAAGACATTGACTACCCAAAAGTATCATATTTTTTTCTTCAAGAGGAAAGATACCTCTTTCACATCATCAGCACGTTTAATTGTCATTGTAATCTTGTGTTTATCCCCGGACATTAAAACTCGCCTAAGCTCGCAAATGTCGTAGGTATTAAAATCTTTATCTCCGACCCTGAGAATGACATCGTTAGATTCGATACCCGCCTTCTGCGCGGGGCTATCTTCATCAACTGAATAGACAACGACTTCATCTGAAATGCCCAGAAGGTGCAATCCACTCATATCTGTTTCGTCGACTTTCTCGAAGTTTCTGCCTTTTTTGAGGTAGATTCTATTGTTAGGGAAGTCAAACGTGACCAAATGGCGATTAAAAAATGACAGTCCGAGACGAGACTCATTACCTTCTTTCAAAATGAGGCCTCGATACTCAAATGGGCCGACAATGAGGTTGTCGAGACGGACTTCTTTTCTTCGTATAACACCAGAAGCTGTTGCACATAATGTTTCTGATGTCTTTGTTTCCTTCTTCGAGATAATTTCCTTAAATATATCAATATTCAACGTTACCGCATCCAAGCCGGTATCTAGTGCAAAATCCACTCTGATGCCATCAAGAATCCTTCCTGTAATTTGTGGACACCCCAGCGAGTCATATTCGAACACCATCTCCTTGCCCCAGTGTGAATATTGTCCCTTTACCGGCTGAAGAAATGAAATTATACCTTCATCAAAGTTCATCCGTATTACATAGTTTCTAAGGAAATTCATTCCTATAATGCCGCCTATCTTTCTTCCCAGAACTAAACTGGGCATCCTGAGATCACAACATCCTACTTCACCATAATCTTTTATACTAAGAGGACCAAGAAAGGCATCGGGGGGGTCGAATACTTCAACCACCATAGAACTACCTGCTGTTTTTGCTATAACGTTTTTTTTAGCAACTCCCAATTGGTGCTTAAATGAAATATCAAATAGCATCAGAGACGATCCTGTGTCAAACAAAAACAAATGTTCTTTACCATCGAACGTAACAGGAAGTAGTATCGGGTCTCCGGCTTTTCCAATTCTAAACTCGGCTAAAATCTTTTGAGCAGCAGGTTCATCAGGATTGCTCTTTAGCTCTTCGCTACGGGCGCCCGTGACAAACAAAACACAAAAAACCAAAACTACTTTTAACCATTCGTAACTTCTTTTTTCAACCATCAAAATCAATCACATCCTGCTAAAAAATAACTAAAACCACAAAAGCTACCCTCCCGCTTGTGGATTACCTTTCAATCCAATTTCATCAGCCACCTCGCGCATCCCCATAATCACGTCTTCAATAAGACTGCTTAGCTCCACTCCCAGCATCGAAGCGCCCTTTTCAATCACCTCTCGACTCACCCCCGCAGCAAACGATTTCTCCTTCCACTTTTTCTTAACGGATTTCGGCTCCACATCCATCACACTTTTGCTCGGCCGCACCAACGCCGTCGCGGCCACCAGTCCAGTCAATTCATCAATAGCGTAAAGGACCTTTTCCAAATCGCTCTCCGGTTTAACATCCGTCCGCATACCCCACCCGTGCGACAGCACCGCCCTGATATATTCCGCCGGCCAATTATGAGAGCGAAGAATCTCCTCCGTCTTCTGGCAATGCTGCTGAGGAAATTGCTCATAGTCCAAATCGTGAATCAAACCGATAACACCCCACTTCTCTTCATCTTCTCCCCGCTTGCGCGCACAATAGCACATCACCGCCTCGACAGCCAGCGCGTGTTTAATCAATCCTTCATTTTTGATATATTCCTTCAACAGCGAAAATGCCTCTTCGCGCGTCGGCCTAACCTCTGCCATAATTTTCTCCGTCCTACCGTCCAATACTTCGCATAATCAGCCCGGAAATTTATCGCGGGATTATACCTATGATTTCTTGTGCTAATCTAAACCTGATTCTCCCAAATTGCAATCGTTATTTTTGCCCGCCCGAACCAGTCGTTGTTTTTCCATACATTTCCAAATCAAAAATTAAGATGCCCCTGCCTACGCCTGCTGCGTCACTCCTCCTGGCGAACTGAAACGCAATAAACCTTCCATCGTCACTCACCACAGGATTAGATGCCTTATAACCCGGGTAGTCGCCAAACCTTGTTAGACGCTCGGTTTTGCCTGAGCCATCTAAAGCCAGCTTATAAATGTCGATATGCTGGCTGCCCTTCGGCTCGTGCTTATCACACTCAACCAGCGTGTATTTGCCGTCGGGGAAAATCCCCTCCGGCTCATCATACTGGTTCGGCGCAAGCGAATAATTGGTAACCTTGCCGGTTTCGAGATTCAGCCCCATAACCTCCGTCCCTTGATAACCATACGCGCTGAATATCAATTCCTTCTCATCAGGCGGCCGAAAATTCTGCGTCTCAATATCGCACTCAAAAGGCAAATCCTTCTTGTCCAAAATCTTTTTCTTATTTGTAAGTTCGGGTCTGCCATCTTTATAGACTATATCCGCCATATAAAATGCTCCGCCCTGTGTCCACGCAATCCGCATTCGGCTGCGCGAAACCGCCGGCCCTTCAGAGCACTTCTCACCCAATGGTGCCGGCGGACCCGACAAATCTTTTTTCAAAATCCACAACTCTGCGTTCTTCTCACTTCGACTTGGCCACGGGTCATTGGCATCAAACCGCCG
>CAZKOQ010000314.1:0-4241 GCA_964554425.1 uncultured Pirellulales bacterium
AGTGATTGCAATGGCAAGGAAAGTCACAGCGGTATGCCTGCCGAATATAAGAAAAGCCACGCCGAAGGTCCCTGTTATCGGCGTTTTTGCAACCAGTGACCCGCGGATTGACAAGCAAAGCCGGATTCGCTGTCAAAATATTGCGAAAATGGCTGCCAACACCATCAGTGGCTCTGTTATCCTGCCGGACAAGACCCCTGTGCCGGTGGTTTATTCTACCGTGCTGATAGACGGTGAGGCGCAAGCCGATATAGTCGCCCAGCAATTCCGCAAGGCAGGCGTGGATATTTTAGTCTGCGTGCCGGACACGTGGGCATTTCCGCAGCTTACGACCATTTCGCTACTTCAGCAATTTCCGACAAATACACCCTTAAATATCACCTGCGGTAACAGCGGTCCCAAACCCGGTGTGGTCTATGCCCACGCCCTTAATGGTGCTGTCAGCCAGTATGGACGAATGGTGGCGCTAAATGTCGGAACCTGGCCGGATACGGGAATGGAACCGAAGATGACTGAGCAAACCGCAAAAGCTCTCATCGACTGGTGCTATGCAGCAGTAACGACTGTTGCATTGCGCGGCCGTAGAGTTGTAATATTCGGCCACGATTCAATGGGGATGGAAACGGCTCTGGCTCACGTCATTGCCACAAGAAACACCTTCGGTCTGGAAATCACACGCCTTGATATGAAGCTTCTGGCTGATATGCTCAACAAAAAGGGCTACGACGAGAAAGAATTGAAAGCGCTGCGCGGCTGGGTCAAGAAATATGTTAGTAATCGGCTTGAGCTGCGCAACGAAGCTGACAGTGAACGATTCAATCAGGAGCTGGCGATGTATCTAATTGTCCGTGACCTTATGGCTGACCTGAATGCTGTGGGCGGCGGCTTTATGAGCCAGTTGGAATGGGGCAGTGACAGACGCGGCATCCCGCTGCCGGTGGCGGATGTAATGGAATCTTTCTTTAACAGCACATTCGACCACAGAGGCCGCAAAGCCCCGCTGCCTTATGCTACCGAAGCCGATGTGCAGGGACTTTTGACAATGCTATTTATGACTTATCTATCCGGCGGAAATCCCCCCCTCTTTATGGACTTTAGAAAAGTCTGGGAAGCGTGGGAAATCAAGGAGCTGGCCAAAAAGATTGGGGTTAAATCGCTGGATAAAAAGGCAGATTGGTTCAACAAAGGTCTGGTAGATGGTGACAACTCCGGAAGCGCAGCTTTTGATTGGGCCGCAAAACCCGGAGCATCAATAAAGGAAATTATGGACGGCGTGGGTATGCCACTGGCGGATGAATTTTACTTTCCAGGCGGCGGCAACTCGGTAACATTTATGACACCGGCTGGAATTGAAGGCATCGCCGCTCGAATGGCTTATAGCAGCGCCACAGGATTATTTAGTATTGTTTGGGACGAGGCCCGCACAACCGAAGTGCCGAAGGAGCTTGGCCAGGCGATGTGCAACCTGACCACGCCCACCTGGCCGCACACATTTGTCGTGCCCAAGTTCGCAAGTATGGTCGAGTATAAACAATATCCGCCGGCCAACCACTTCCATCTGACCTGGGACCTGCAAGTCGCACGGCTGCAATACTGGATGGATTTGACAGGCGTGTTGAGTGTAACGCCCTGGGCAGCCCGGCCAAAATTCATCGAAGGCGTTGACAGACCTCAGCCGTTGATTCACCTGATAAATGGCGGCGAAGATATATTCAAACTGCTGCGAAATCGGAGTTAGTCAACTATCGCCCCGCCGCACATAATTTGATGAAACACCATTCTGCACCTATCCGGCTGCACATAGCACAGGATTCGATATGGAGAAACCAATGAAGAAACGAATATTAGCGATTATGTGTCGTCTTGCCGCAGGATTAGTGCTCTTGGGCTGGATGGAGATAATGGCGTTCGGACAGGAAACTCCAAAGACTGCCAACGTGCCGGCTGGTCAGCATCCGGGGAACGTATTCGTGCTCGGCGAGGAGGTAACTGTGAAGATACCTACTGGCTTATCGCCGGAAGCGGTCCAATGGCAGACATTAGACGACCGAAGAAACGTCGTTGGGCGAGGGACACTTGCCCGGATTAATCAAAATACCGAACAAACCATCAAAATAAGCAATCTTGGGATCGGCTGGTATCGAATCGAATTTCTGGATTCTGCTGGGAAGATTATAGGGTGGACCACAGCGGCCGTGCTCGCTCGGCTGGCAGAACCGATTAGCCAGGATTCGCCTGTGTGCGTTGACTCGGCCACATCCTGGTTTGCATCAAATGACCCGGCACGACAGGAGCGTTTCGCCCAGTTGGCGGCAATTGCCGGAGCAAACTGGATTCGTGACCGTATAAGCTGGGGAGGAGCCGAAATAGGACCCGGAAAATTTTCCGAAAATACAACATACGACACTGCTGCATCTATTCAGGCACGCTATGGGCTAAAAGTTCTCCAGGTTTTTCACGATACGCCCGGTTGGGCAACCGATAAACAACTTGACGGCGAGCGTGCATCAGGCCGCTTCCCAAGAGACCTGCGGGTGCTTTATCGCTTTTGCAAAGCAATGGCACAAAGATATAAGGGACGGGTGCTCGCCTGGGAACCCTGGAATGAGGCAAATATCACCGTTTTCGGCGGCCACACGATTGATGAAATGTGCACACACCAGAAAGCGGCATACCTCGGCTTTAAAGCCGGTGACCCGGATGTCACGGTGTGCTGGAATGTATTTGCAGGGGCGGGGACACCTCTGCATACCGAAGGCGTGATTGCAAATGAGGCGTGGCCATATTTTGAAACTTATAACATCCACTCCTACAATACGCCCGATGACTACGCCAATGTATTTGCGCCGGCACGGGAGGCAGCGTGTGGACGGCCAATCTGGCTTACCGAATGTGGAACCCTTACGCTGTGGCAGACAGAAAGGCCCTGGTGCGAGCTATCAGCCGAAGATGAATTGCGACAGGCCAGGTTCATCACGCAATCTTATGCCAGTAGTCTTTTCGCAGGAGTCAGCCGACATTTATTTTTTATTCTCGGTAATTATGCGGAAAATGAAAAGCAGTTTGGCATTTTGCGGCACGACCAGACGCCCCGGCCTGGCTATGTTGCACTGGCGGCCATAGGGCGATTTCTCGCTGGCGCGACGTGTATCGGCAGGTGGCTACCCAAAGATAATCCCTCTCTGCGGATTTATGCCTTTCGTTCTCGTCCAGATGGAAATCAACAGGATGTGCTGATTATCTGGGCTAAGCAGCCAGCTAAATGCTCCCTTCCCGAAGGATTATCCATAGAGGCCGTTTATGACTATCTTGGTCGGCCCATCGGCGGAAAAATGCCGGAAGAAATAAATTCGCCTGCTATTTTCGCACTTCTCCCAAAAGGTGATGCCCAAAAGCTGCCGCTTGAATCTCCTCTACCTTGCTCTGGCTCTCGCGGCGGCAGGGCTTCGCCGGTGGTGCTGCAGATTCGGATGCCCCACACTGCAACTAATCTTGAGCAACAAGCCCATAAGGTTGCAGCGGACGAAGCGAATCTCGAGATGTTCGTTTACAATTTTAGCGACACAGCAGTCAGCGGAACGATAACCACAGAGAATATTCCGGATAGCTACAAGCTTACTCCAGACCGCTGGGAAATAACGGTCGAACCGATGGAGCTAAAACGCATAGACAGCCATATAAACATAAGCAAAGGTGGAGACAAATCGGCGGAGACGGGCTGGATAAAATTACGCGGCGATTTCGGCAAGGCCGGCCAGCCAGCTCTGGCTTTTCGGCTAACAAGCAATGACTGACCGCCGTCAATTATTTTCCCCCTTTGACGACAATCATTTTTATTGTTTCTGGAATAGCGGAATACCAGGATTGAATCATTACTGCATTGAAAGCTATACGGGCAATTCGGGTGGTGCCGATAATATCGGTAAAAACCCCTTGTTTGCATCGAATGGATATACTCTTTTGCCATTCTGCTTGGACTAATGTTTGACAGTAGATTTCAGAAGTTGCTATACTAACTGGAGTTAAAGATTCTTGCGCCTGTAACTCAGTTGGACAGAGAAACGGATTTCTAAACCTTCGTGAAATCTTCCTTATTTTGCAGGTATAGCAATTTCAGCACTTAACAAGTGTAAATGTCGCATCATTTATTAGATATTGTATCTATTTGTTGTAGTTTGGTTGTAGGTTTTTTAACTGTTTTATTTGCCCAACGCCCTTTTTTTACCATCTTCGAACTATGA
>CAZKOQ010000315.1:0-4234 GCA_964554425.1 uncultured Pirellulales bacterium
CAAACGAGGAATTGCTTGGATACCCCCCAATCCACCCATAACTGACGGATTACTTGTTTTTCAAAAAAAGCGTTATTGACTATGCGAAAATTGGCATTTTCTTCTTAGCACAGGCGTGGCCACGTTGGATTTGACGCTTTTGCAAAATTCGGGTAGAATTTGAGAAAACACCTGTTTTAACTTTATTCGGATATTCAGGTTTAGTCGGGGCTTTTTGCCTTTGTTTTGTAAAAGGATTGTCTTTACGTTTGTTTGGGGTTGATTGCTATGAGTATCGGTAAATCTGAAGTTTTGGGTTCGGCATTTTTAGTATGTGGGGTCTTGCTGCTGAGTAACCTTACAGCAATGGAAAAAGCAGCGGGGTCTGCTGGGAATAAGGATAAGCTTATTCTGGCAGCACGCAGTCGCTCGGAAACAACCGAGGGAGGCGGCAAGTTTATGGTTGCTTATAGACAGCTCCAGTGGGAGCCGAAGGAGACCGCAATTATTGTTTGTGATATGTGGGACCAGCACTGGTGCAGGGGGGCAACGCAGCGAGTTATTGAGCTGGCGCCGACGATGAACGAAATTGTCACAAAAGCGCGGGACAAAGGCATATTTATTATCCATTCACCGAGCGGCACAATGGAGTATTATAAAGACCACCCTGCCCGCAAAAGAGCAATTGATGTGCCAAAGTCGGCAAAACTGCCTGCGGATATTGCTCAATGGTGTAACTGGATTAGCGAAAAAGAGCAAAGCACTGGATACCCCATAGACCATTCTGACGAGGGCTGCGATTGTCAGCCGAAATGCCAGGTGAGTTCTCCGTGGCGCAAGCAAATTGAAATTATCGAGATACGCGATGAGGATGCTATCAGCGATTCGGGAGTGGAGGTCTGGAATCTCCTTGAGGAGCGGGGAATCAAAAATGTTATCGTTATGGGTGTGCATACGAATATGTGTGTGCTCGGTCGGCCTTTTGGCCTTCGCAATATGGCCAGGTTCGGGAAGAATGTCGTGCTGATGCGGGATATGACCGACACGATGTATAACTCGCGGATGCGGCCTTTTGTCAGTCATTTCACCGGCACCGACTTGGTAGTAGAGCATATAGAAAAGTTTGTATGCCCGACGATTACTTCGACAGTTTTTACAGGCAAGTGTGCGTTTTGCTTCAAGGATGATAAGCGTCCGCGTGTAGTGTTTATTTCCGGTGAGGACGAATATAAGGCAGCCCAGACCTTGCCGGAATTTGCTCACGAGCTTCAAACGAAATACGGTTTATGCTGTAATATCCTTCAGAGCAGCACCGAAAAAGACGGCAAAGAATCGGACTTCATTTACGATATGGAAGAGCTGACGAATGCGGACCTGGCGGTTCTTTATGTGCGTCGGCGGGCTTTTCAGGCAGGGCAAATGAAGTATTTCCGTGATTATTTGGGTAGGGGTAAGCCGCTGGTTGCGTTGCGGACCGCCAGCCACGCCTTTGATACCCGCGGCAAATGCCCGGAGGGGCACGCTGAGTGGAAAGGTTTTGACCCTGAGGTGCTGGGCGGAAACTATACCGGACATTATGGCAGCGGGCCAATAGCAGCAGCTACTATTGCCGCCGGTGCCGAGGGCCATCCGATACTCGCGGGCGTGGAGCTGCCATTCACAAGTAATGGCTCGTTATATAAGGCAAGCCCGTTAAGCAAAACTACTAAAGCGTTATTGATGGGGGCAATTCCGAACCAGAATCCAGAGCCGATTGCGTGGACGAATGTGTATAAAAACGGCCGTGTTTTTTATACTTCGCTGGGGCACCCTGATGATTTCACAAATCCGCGATTCCGCCGTCTTCTTATCAACGCGATGTTCTGGGCGATGGATAAGCCGGCACCGCAGTAAAAGGCCGAAGGCCGAACGGTTCATCGGAAACGATGAGGCAAATAAGATGCTCAAGGACACGTATCGCAAGGGATACGAAATACCTGAGAAAGTTTGACGGGCGTGCGCAATTCTGAATGTTGGATTTAGAATTTTGGATAAAGAGTCAGGCGGATGCCGGCGGGATGGGCGAATTTTACAGGAAATTTACTTTTATATGTCAACCACTGGGCTATGATGAACGTCTGGATTGACAGACGGGGTAGATAGCACCGATGGATAATACCGACAGAAGTCTAATAGACGCCCATTGTCGGGGCGACAGGACGGCGTTTGAATGGATAGTCCGCCGATACGGAGACGGTGTTTTTGGATATTTGGCGCGAATGACCGGCAGTAGAGAGCAAGCTGAGGACCTTTTTCAGGAGACTTTTAGGCGTGTCCACGAAAAGGCGGCGACGTTTCGGGGCGGGAAATTTAAGAGCTGGCTTTTTACGATTGCGACCCGTGTGGCAATTGACAATCTGCGGAGGCGAAAGCGGCTGCGGTTTGTGTCACTAAATCGGGACAGCGATTGTGATGAAGGGAGCGGCGGACAATTGAGCGCGGCTGCTGTAACACAAGAATCCGATGAGCCGCCGGAGGAAGCGGTAATGGCTGAGCAGAAAGAACAAGTGCGACGGGCTATCGAGCTGCTGCCGGCAAAGCAAAAGGCGACGCTTGTTCTGTCGTATTATCAGCAGCTTAGCTATCAGCAGGTAGCCGAAGTTATGGGTTGTTCCGTTGGGACGGTAAAGACGCAAATGTCGAGGGCGCTTAGGGCGCTTGCGCAGAAGTTACCGGATATATCTGGAGAGATTGAATGAACCGTCATCTTACAGAGCGGGAGCTTATCGAATATCAGTTTAAGCTTGCCTCCGATTCCGGGATGCAGAAAGCTGCTCAACATTTACAGGAGTGCAGCGAGTGCCGGGAGAATCTTACGAAGCTCAATCGCAAATTTGCGGCGCTGGATTTATTGCGAGAGGACATAACGGTTTCGGATGACTTGATTGCTCAGGTGTTAGAACAAACCCGGCAGCCGGTGCAGGCAAAAGTTGTATGGTTCAAAAAGCCCATCTGGATAAGTGCGGCCGCAGCGGTGCTGGTGGTGGGATTGCTATTGTTGTTGGCTGATAATCTGGTTGAGAGAGTAACAAAGAAACCTGAATTTGCAAAAGAGCCAACCGGAATAGAGGGTGAAATAAAGTTTGAGAAAGGTGCCGATGGTAGGCGGGCCGAGGTTTTGGATGAGGGCGTGCCTGCGATGAAAACGTTTGCGATGGCACCATCAAAGGAAGAGACGAGGGTTGGGAAAGCTTTTGGGGGGGCCGCAGCCAGTGGGGTTGCAGGAGGAGAAGGACAGGAGCAGCCGCCTTTTGCACCGGCAAGTGCGATAGAATTAGTAACATTGCCGAGGCGCGAAAATGTCCAGCTTACAATCTATAATTCTGCCGACCTGACGTTAGTGCGGGAGAGGCGGAATCTGACGTTAAAGAAGGGCTGGAACTGGCTTCAATTTATGTGGGTAAATACGCTGATTGACCCGACTTCACTGACTTTAGAGCCGTTAGAGCAAAAAGATAAAGTCAGGATTGAGCAGTTAGTGTTCCCGGCGAGATTGCGTGAGCTTGGCCGATGGCTTATCCATTCGGAGATTAGCGGACGGGCGCCGTTTGAGATTACATATTTTACAAGCGGCCTGTCCTGGCGGGCGTTCTATATGGGGACACTGGCAAAAGATGAAAAGACGATGCGGATGGAGGGTTACGTGCGAGTCGATAATGGCAGCGGAGAGGATTATGAGAATGCACAGACCCGCCTGATTGTAGGCACGGTTCACATTCTCGACCAGATTGCCGACCTCGCACGCAGACAATATCCGTATGATAGACCTGGGCCAGTGGGAGAGCCCGGCGGACTGGTCATGTATGGAAAAACTTTCGAGCCGCTGGAGCCAACCGTCGTTGAGTTCGCGAACGGTTTCGCTGTGGGCCAGCAGATGGAACTGCAGCCCAAGGAAATCAAGAAGGAAGGTCTGAGCGAATATTTCCTTTATACGATTGAGGGCACGGAGACCATACCGGATACGTGGGGTAAGCGACTGTTGTCATTTGAGGCAAACGATATTACGGTAAAGAGCTTGTATAAATACGATGAGGAGCGCTGGGGGACAGAGACGATAAGATTTGTTGCATTTACAAATGATGAGAAGCACAATCTGGGCCAGACGCCGATTCCAAATGGCGATGTAAAGATATACAGCCAGGCCGATGACCTCAGTTTTCTGTCTTATGTAGGCGGGACAGTCATCAAGTATATTCCTGTTAATGAAGAGGTGGAG
>CAZKOQ010000316.1:0-4229 GCA_964554425.1 uncultured Pirellulales bacterium
GTGGCTATGAGTCAATTATGCAAAACAAAGCCAATTTGCTGGACACTCAAATGAATGTAAGCTATTGTTTTAACAAAGCATTATGAAAATGAACGGCTTTGCAGACGCGATGAAAAACAAACCCAATCAAACCCAATTGCAAACCAACCACCCCATTTTCAAAATTTCTCTCAAAAACCCCTATTTTCTTGATTTTTTATATTTTTTTCTCCCCTTTTATTTTCCTTTTCTGAAAGGCCGAAGCAGTCCCAGAAAGCTGCTATCGCGCCATCTTTTTCTTGTGGGAAATATCCCTTTTTCCACTAAGCCGATTTCCTCTACCGAGTAAAATGACTGTGGATTAAATTGTTTAACAAGGTCAATCACCCTCCGGACTTCTTTACGCGGCACAATCGTGAAGACGATTTTCACTTCTCCTGATACGCCCTGCCCTTCAATGGTGGTAACTCCGTAATTTTCTGCCTTGAGAGACTTTACTAACTCTGATGAGTCTTTATCGGTAATGACCCGCACAAGCACTACGCCTAAAGATAATTTCTCGGCTATGTGGATTCCTACAAAGTTGCCCATCGCAAATCCGCCTGCGTAGGCAATGTAGCAGACAGGATTGGCGAGGTTCTGCATAATCTGGCCTATAGCCAGAATCCAGATAAGGACCTCAAAAAAGCCGATAAGCGGCGCCAGGAATTTGAACCCCCTTGAAACAAATATAAGCCGAACCGTCCCTAAACTGACGTCCATAATCCTCGCTACAAAGATAAGGACCGGCAGAACAGCCCACCTAAAAAATCCTGAGTTGAAAAATAGCAAATAATCCATACTAATCTTCTGAAAGCCGTTTTCCCAAATTTGGCAGCCGCCGTCCGCTGTTCCCTGTCCCTTAATTCTACGGCGCAAATAAATCTTTAGGATTTAGAATTTATGTCCATATAGAGAAATATGTTACACTCATGACAAATTCTGTTAGTTACACTGTAGTGCTAATTAACGTCCTGCCTTCTCAATCCCGAAAAGTAGGGCAATAATTGCCGCACAAGCCGTAATTATGACAGGCCAGGTTTTAACCTTAAGCAATTGTGGCAAAGTAAGTTCACCGAAATAACCCAGGTTCAAAATAGTTTTTTCCAATTTCGGATATACTGCTGCAAAAAGCCAGCACCCTGTCAATATGCCGACCGTTCCGCCAAAGAGTGCATCGAGCGCTCCCTGGCCGATGGCGCCCGCAGCAGTTCCCGGGCAGTAGCCAAGTAGGCCGAAGCCGACGCCGAAAATCAGGCCGCCGATGACGCTTGAGCCAAAAGACCCGTCTTTTAGATGTAATTGTGCCAGACCTAATTCTTTGAGCAGATATACCCCGACCATTCCTGTCGCCACGGCAGAGAGCATAATTTTGACAACCGTAAAATCCGTCAACAAAAGCTGTCCGATGATTACGTCATATTTTGTTACACCGCCCTTTTGCAGCAAAAATCCAAATATAATGCCGACCAATAGACCGATTCCTAATTGTAAGCTCTTTTTGGAATGGATTATTTTCAGCATCAGTCACCCTTTCTATTTTAGAATGACCTTGAAAATCAGCATCGCCGTTGCTATGCCGCCGGCAAAAAAGCTCATCGCCGCCAGCCAGCTGCTGACTGCAAGCTGGAGTGTCCCGCTTATCCCGTGTCCGCTTGTGCACCCTCCGGCCCAGCGTGCGCCGAATCCCATAATAGCGCCGCCGGCTATTGCTGCAAGCAAACGAACAAGATGATTATCTCCGACCATTATTTTCCACTGTGTCGGTATCCAGCTAAATTGAAACTGCCCCGACATCTTTGCAGAAATAAATGCTCCGATTATCACCCCCAAAACCAGCATCCAATTCCAATCAATGACCGGAGGAAATTTCTGGTAGTAAGGTTTCTCTTCTACCTTTTTGCCTCTAAATAGTTTCTCAAGCATCCCGCTTGTCTTGGCAAACGATGCCGAGCACGCAAGCGGCTTATCCGATAGAACAAACGAAATCCAGCTAAGGATGCCAATTCCCACACCCACAACGTAGGGCGACCATTGCTGGGCTTTTAGCCACTCCATTGTCTCTTTACTCCTTTTCGTAACAGCAGGGCGTTGTTGTTATTTTCTTTTTATGTCTTTAGGTGCTCTTTTTTGCCGCTAATGCCGGCACGTGTGGAGCTACACAAAGAGCGCACGGTGAAGCATATCCGGCAGCGCTGTAACCTGTCATACCCCCGGCGATGTTGCTGACGTTTTTGAAACCCTGCTGCTTGAGGATGCTTGCCGCTAAAGAGGAGCGATGTCCTGTGCTGCAAACCACGACAATATGTTTGCTCTTATCCAGCTCTTTGTAGCGTGTTCGCAGGTCCGGCGCCGAGATATTTATGGCATTATTAATATGGCTGGTATTGTATTCGCTGGCAGCTCGCACGTCAACTATGGTAACATCCTCGCCTTTTGTAACGATTTTATGAAGCTCGTCGGCGGAAAGCTGCGGAATATGCTCTGTTGGCAGCCCCGCCTTTGCCCACGCAAACATTCCTCCTTCAAGGTAGCCCACGGCCTTATCCAGTCCCACTCTTCTTAGTCCAATGACGGCCTCCGTCGCCCGCTCAAAGGATTCTGCCACAATCAAAATATCTTTTTTGGGTGGAAGTATCCAGCCGGCAAAGGTTGCGAAATTACCGCCAAAGTCAATGTGGTAGGCGCCCGATATATGCTGGCCGCCGAATGCTTCATAGCTGCGGATGTCCAAAACTATTGTGTCCTTTTTCTGTGCCGCTTTTTTGAATTCCAGCGGCTCAAGTGCACAAAGGTCCCCAAGCCGGCTTGTTAATGTCGGGCCTTTGCCGTTTATTGCACTGCATCTGCTGAAATGGTCCGGCGCCGCGGGCATATTTGTTGTGAGCGACTCGATGAACTTGCTTTTGTCTTTTATCTGTAAGGCCAAATTATATTTTCTCTCGTATCCGATTGTGGTTGTGCGTTTTGCTCCCATAGCCCTTCCGCACAAAGACCCTGCTCCGTGCGCCGGATAGGCCTCACAAAAATCAGGAAGCGTTAAGAGTTTTGAATGTAAGCTGTCATATAGTTTTATAGCCAAATCTTTTGCCCTGCCTGGAAAAAGGTCGGGTCTGCCGACATCGCCCACAAAGAGCGTATCGCCGCAGAAGACAGCCACCGGCTCCGTCCCCCGGCTTATGTCCGTTACAACATAGCTTATATGTTCCGGCGTATGTCCGGGCGTCTCTAAGACCTTTATCTGCATATCCTCGATGGCAAAATCGTCCCCTTCTTTGACGGCGGTGTGTTTGAAGGCGCAATTGGCTAATTTGGGAGCGTATATGGCTGCACCGGTCTTTTCCACTAAGTCCAGATGTCCTGATACAAAATCTGCGTGCAGGTGGGTCTCGAGAATATGTGTAATCTTCATTCCCATTTCTTTCGCCGCCTGAAGGTAAATATCGACGTCTCGCCTGGGGTCAACAATAGCGCAGGTATTTGTTCCCCCCAGCAGATATGAGCTGTGGGCGAGACCTTTTACAAAGAATTGTTGCACAAACATTTCCTGAATCTTTCAGAAAATCACAGCCAATTCTTTTTTCTAAAATACGCCAGCATTGCTATCGTCCCGACAACCATACTTGCCAAGACCGCCGGATAACCCCATCGAGATTCCAGTTCCGGCATATGTTTAAAATTCATTCCGTAAACCCCGGCCACAAGGGAAAGCGCCATCAATATAGTGGCAACCACGGTCAAAACCTTCATAATAGCATTGAGGTTGTTGCTTATGGATGAAACGTAAATCTCAAGCGCCATTGAAATCGTATCTCGAAAGCCCTCTATTGCTTCGATGATTTGAACCGTGTGGTCATATACGTCCCGCAAATATATGTGTGTGGGTTCGCTGATAAGCGAGGACTCGCTTCTTTGCAGGCCGTTGATTAGCTCACGCAGAGGCCAGATGGATTTGCGAAGCAGTAAGATTTCTTTTTTGAACCTGATAATTTGTTCTGGGGTCTTTTCAATGCGGTCAGAGACCAAATTCTCCTCCATTGTCTCGATTTTCTCGCTGACTCTTTCGAGAATCACAAAATACTGGTCAACAATTGCGTCAATCAAAGAATATGCGAGGTAGTCGGCCCCCATTTTTCTAATTCGTCCTTTGCCGGTTCGGATTCTGTCTCTTATCTGGTCGAAAACGTCGCCGATGGTTTCCTGAAATGAAA
>CAZKOQ010000317.1:0-4227 GCA_964554425.1 uncultured Pirellulales bacterium
CTGATGTCTTTTTCCAGATTATAAAGCTCAATCTTTTTGTCTGGTTTTGTGCGGACGGCTTTCCATCGCCCTATTCTTATTGCCTGTTGGCCATTTAATTCCCAGTAAAGATATTTGTGCTTCTTCTGGTTTTGGGATTGCCCTAATAAAGTAGGCAGCATCGAAATGCCGTCAATATCATTCGGCGGGGCTTGACCGATAAGCTCGCAGCAAGTCGGCAAGAAGTCCCAGAAGGCGGATATATGGTCGCTTACGGAACCTGCATTGATTTTGCCGGGCCATTTTGCGACAAACGGCACGCGAATTCCGCCCTCATAGACCGAACCCTTCAGGCCTCGCAGGGATCCAGCGCTGTGGAAAAATGCCGGGTCTGCGCCTCCATTTGATGCCGGCCCATTGTCGCTTGAAAATATAACAAGTGTATTCTCTTCAAGAGCCAGTTCCTTCAGAAGGGACATAATTCGCCCGATATCTCTATCCAGTCGGGTTATCATTGCGGCGTAGCAGGCCCTGGGGGCTGGATGAGAGAAATAGCCTTTGTCTCTTTTGTATTCCGGGTCGGGCCATTTGCCTCTATACTCTGCGAGGGAATCTTCCGGCACCTGAAGCGCGACGTGCGGTATGGTGAAGGGGAGGTAAAGAAAGAAGGGTCGATTTTTGTTGGCTCTGATAAACTTGAGGGCTTCATCGATGATGATGTCGTGCGAATAAATCTGCTGCTTGTCATCCTTGTTACTTTCTAACCATTCTATCTGGCCATCTCGCCACAGGTGGTTTGGGTAATAGGTGTGGGCCTGCCTCTGACAGATATAACCGAAGAAATGGTCGAAGCCCTGCTTATTGGGGTCACCGCTGCTGCCGGCCCGACCGAGTCCCCACTTTCCAAATGCGCCGGTAGTGTAGCCGGCATCTTTGAGGATTTTAGGAAGTGTTACAGTATCTGCTTCGAGCGGCCACTGCCCGCCGATAGTAGAACCCAGCTCCCATCCTTCATCGCCGCCGACCTGCTTGTTGTCACGGATTTGCGTATAGCCTGTATGTTTGCCTGTCATAAGGGCGCAGCGTGATGGTGCGCATACGGGGCTGCCGGAATAATGTTGGATGAATCTCATTCCTCCAGATGCCAGTTTGTCGATATTGGGTGTCCTGATTTTCTTCTGGCCGTAACAGCCGAGGTCGCCATAACCCAAATCATCTGCTAATATGAATATGATATTGGGTTTCCTGCTGTCCACAGAAGAGGTGGTCTTCTGAAAAATGCCTTTGCAGCCGGTCAGGGCTGTATTTGCAGCCACAATGCCAAAAGCTTTTAGGAAATCGCGTCGTTTCACTTTTTTATATGCTCCAAATAAACAGCGCCATAACATTTTCCACAGTTGCGGACCGGTGTAAATAATATCATAGCCATAGGAAGTTTCCAGTAAGCGGCGGCAAAAACGGCCAGATTTTGACGGCATTGGCCTTATTGAGGCCATTTAGGTTGATTTAGACAACCCAGAGAGCCACATCCTGTGTCTGATATTCCTGGTAATATAGTAGGGAACAGGTGAGCTAATGGTGTGGAAAATGCACGAAAAGGAGCAAAAGGGGTAGAAATTTGGGGGTGAATATGGTAAAATAGTATATCAAAAGGTTTTTGAAATATCAATAAGTGAAACAAAATAGCCAAATTATGGTCCGGACGGCTTGTGTAGGCAAATGCTAAGCAGTACAGAGAGTGAAAAAAGAAGCCGCAGACGGCTGGTTCGATAGATTTGACGACATTGTTGGAAAAAGGAGCAGACTCTGATGAGAGACCAAAGGCGGTATCGATGCATTTTGTTGATGATTGGCTGCATAGTTATGTTGTGGGCTGCAAGACCCTGCATTGGACTTGTGGTGAGCGAGTTGATGTATCACCCTGTCGAGGAGGGGGGAACGCCGTCTGGTGATGAAAACCTTGAGTTTATTGAGCTATATAATAACCAGGCCGTTTTCGAAGACCTCAGCGGGTTTGCCTTCACAACCGGCATCCGGTACACATTTCCGTCTGGAACGACCATTGGTCCCAAAGGATACGTAGTGGTTGCACGCGACCCTGATGCCGTAGAGACGGCATACAGCATAAGCGGCGTATATGGACCTTTTACCTCGGGTCGGTTTGACAATGATGGCGAGCGAATTGAACTATCCAATACCAACGGGGAGATTATCATTTCTTTCCGATACAATGACGCAAGACCGTGGCCGGTTTCACCGGATGGGACAGGGCACTCATTGATTCTCGCAAAGCTGGGTGGAGATCCGGAGGATGCCTCAAGCTGGTCGGCCAGCACGTATATCGGCGGCACACCCGGCGGGCCTGATGAGGCCCAGGTCGGACCTGAAGAACCGAATACGGTAACTCTTGTGGGTGTGGACCACCCCGGGCGGTATTTCAAAGGGATGACCAAGGAGCCATCGCCCGGCGTCGGCGGAGTTCCCACAATAGACTGGACGAAAATAGTGTTCAACGACGACCCCAGCACAACCGAGTGGCTGGTCGGTAACAACGGATATGGATACAGCGGTAGTGCCAGCGAGCAACTGTTCATTAAGAAAACATTAGACGACATGAACGGAAACTACATCTCCGCATACGCTCGCCTGCGGTTCACTCTGACGGCAGAGCAGATTGCATCGTTCTCGCAGTTGCTGGCTGAAGTCCACTATGACGACGATTACGTGTTGTATCTCAACGGCACAGAAGTTGCCCGCTCTAACCAAATCACCGGCAATCCGCCCCCATACAGCTATGGCAGGGGCACGGGTTGGGAACCACCGATCGATAGCATAGACCTGACAAGTCGGCTAAACCTGCTGGTTGTCGGCACAAACGTGCTGGCTATCCAGTTTCACAATAATGCGGTATCCGGCAGTTCGGACGCTTTTGGAGCCCCGATACTCCGGGCGGTCGAGAAGGAAACAGGTGGCGGCGATGACCCCCGCGTCCGCCTCGTAATCAACGAACTGCTGGCCAATAGTGACGCGCCGCCAGGCACCGACTGGATTGAGCTTTATAACCCAGGTCCTGTCGCAGTTGATTTGAACAATATTTATCTAAGTGATGGCCGTTTCCAACTGCTCCAGTACAAAATCCCGGCTGGTATTGTGCTGCAGCCGGGCGAATTCTGGATCGTCAGAGAAGGCACGCCGCCCACCGGACTTCCCTTTGCGCTGAGCTATGCCGGTGAGACCATTTATTTGACGGCAGCTACGGATGACGCCGTGCCAAAGCCCCTCCGTGTTCTGGATGCCCTCCGTTTTGGACCAGTAGAGCCGGATATAACCATTGGCCGATTTCCAAATGGGTCGGACTATATTGGTTTTCTGTCCTCAGCTACTTATCAAGCATCAAATACCAAGCCGTTGGTTCGCGACATCGTAATCAACGAGATTATGTATCATCACCCTACCCAGGATAGCCGCTACGAGTATGTCGAGCTATATAACAAAGGCGCCAGCGCCGTCCCGTTGACCGGCTGGACCTTTACTGATGGCATTGATTATGAATTCGGCAGTGGCATCTCAATGTCGCCGGGCTCGTATCTGGTCGTGGCCAAAGACCCTAACTTCCTCAAGACAATATATAACAATCTCGTCGTTGGGTCGAATCTGGTCGGGCCATATACAGGGAACCTTGATGACCACACCGAGCGCATCCGCTTGGCGTATCCGTTTGAGGACCCTGAAACGCACGATGTAAATATGATAACCGTTGACGAGGTAACCTACTACGACGGCGGCCGCTGGCCGACGTGGGCGGACGGGCAGGGGGCCAGCCTGGAGCTGCGCGACCCTCGCAGCAATAACGATGCTCCCGATGCCTGGGCCGACAGTAACGAAAATAGTAAGACCACCTGGAAGCAATTTACATATACTATCAACAGCACAGATACCCAATACACTCACGACTCGGTTACGGTCTTCGAGGTGATATTGCTCAATCGAGGCGAGGTGCTTATAGACGACCTTGAGCTGATAATCGGTGGCACAAACCGCCTAACCAACAATGGCTTTGAGAGCGGCGAGTCGCCCTGGCGGCTTCTGGGTAATCACACCCGCTCGTTTGTAACCACGGCAGATTTTCACTCCGGCTCCCGGTCGTTGGATCTGATTTCAACCGGTCACGGTGACCCTGGTGCCAATCGCGTCAATCAGACGATTACCGGCGTAACGGCGAGCACGGTAACGTTCCGCGGCTGGGCC
>CAZKOQ010000318.1:0-4199 GCA_964554425.1 uncultured Pirellulales bacterium
AAGCGAAGGACTCAGAATGACATTGTTCATCATTTAACCTGTGACAAAGCAATAGTATAAGAGAAGATGAGTGAATGTGATAGAGAACCAGGGAATAACAGATAAAGGTTTATGGTGAAATAGTGGTTACTTGGCCACGACCTCCTGCTCCCGGAGGTCAAGCTCCATCAGGTGCTCGAGATACGCGGTCAGCTCTTCTTCGGAGAAAACAGCGAGGAATTCGGGTTTGGCGCTTTTGTTGATTTCGCAAATGCAATCTATCAATTCCCTTTTGGTCATCTGTGCACGCCCTTCGAAAGCCATAAGTAGCGATTAGTGGTTATATGCAAAATGAAAGCGCACCACCTTGAGGTGTGCTTATATGACTACACAATCATCGACAGCTAAAAGATTTTTTCTTTAGCCCCCCAAAATTCCTTAAATTAACGCCCCATAACCAAACCACTATATAATTGGCCTCTGTGTCGGCTGGACCACTACATATAGGCCGGACCGGAAACGGGTCTAATAAAATCACTGCGAGTATCGGCGAATCTAATGTGAAAAAATTTTGCAGATTTTCTCTTTTATGGCCGGGCTAAAAAACTATATTGAGCGGCTCCGGCTCATAAGAGGTATCAACCGCTGCTGGCGGCTCCAGGAAAGTAGCCCTTAAATCAACTCTGACGAAACACTTTTTACGCCGGAAAGTTTTTTCTGAAACCGCTTGTGAAATGACACAAGCGATGCAATAATAAAGGAAAGTAACTCGTCGAGAAAAATCCAGAGAAAAAAAGGAAAGCAAAATGAAGGCAATAAGCTACTTGTGTTTTACCTTAGCCCTGGTAAGCATTGTCTCAGGCACAACAATCGCAATTCAGGCAATCTGGATAGGGCTTAATCCATCTACCTGGAAGGGCCTTATGACCTGCGGGGTCTTGTTCCTCGCGTCTGCTCTGACAGCGAGCATCAATCATCTGATAGCACCGGGCAAAAACCAAAAAGAATAAACTACGTATGTCGGTTTCGCCCCCAAAAAGTCTGGCAGCGATGTGGATTTTTCAAAAGGCATTTAATAGCCCGGTCAAATTGGGCGAAGCGACCTCAATATTGCAACTGATAGGACTGCTTTGCCGTCCTATTCCATCTAAAGCCGGGCTGGACGTCCTTACAATAAAGGCCTCTCAATAATGAAGCGATACAGTTCCGATGGAAAAATAAGAGGAAATTTCTGGACAAAAGCCCGATAACATAGTAAAATATGTGAAAGAACACACTTTAGAATGCAGGATTCAGAAGTCAGAATTTAGGCCACTGAGTATGCGCTTCACAGAAAGGGGAAAGTGAGGTCACTATGAGGAGATTGAGAAGAAGAGCACAACAAAGGGATACCAGGGAGAGTAAGAAGTTCAAACAGCGGGCGATGGCGGCCGGCATTGCAGCGGCGATAACATTAGGGGCAGCGGCAATTACTAATAAGGCCCTCGCGGCAGACCCGCCGGACCTGCACCAGTTGCCAGTCAATATGGACGCTGATGGCGATTTTCTTGCAAACGGGGAGGAATTTGCAATCAGCTATCTTCCATTTGACCCGGACCAGAACCGAAACACAGCACCTGATGGAATTGAATTAGCCAATCGCTGCAACAGTATTATTGAAAAGCTGCCGTGGGAAAGTGAGCAGCTAGACCCGAACCAGACGTATAAATGGCATACCCCGGCGTTCGGGATAGAGTCGTGCGAGATTTGTGGAGTGCAGATTAATATGGGGCCGGCAGGGATAGTCAATCCCCGCCTGAATCTCAGTGTCAGCTTTCCTCTTATCGCTTTACATTATATAGAGCACGGGTCTTTTAGCTACAACGGCACCACTCACGATGGCAGAGTCGATGTCCCCTTGCTGCTGCGGGTCCTTGAGACACGCTTCCCTTATGACCCGAATGAGCATCAACTGCCGGTAGATGGCAATGACTTTGATGATGACCTGCTGACTGATAATGAGGAGCTTAAAGCCGGTTACGATTTATACGATGCCGACCAGGATGATAATCTTGTTCCTGACGGAATAGAGCTGGCCAACCAATGTAAAGAGATTATTGACGGATTGCCTCTCTATGAGCCGGGGATGACAGAGATATGTAAAAAGGAAAATTTGCTTCGAGGTCTCGAATGGTGCGATATATGTAAAACAAGCGTAAATATGGGAACTGTGGAGATAATCAATCCGAAATTGCAATTGAGCACAGAGTTTCCGTTCCTAACTTTACATTATATGGAGCATGGGTCTTTTAGCTATTCGGGCGATGTTCACGGCAAAGGCAGAATTGATGTCGCACTTTTAGTAAAGACCCTCCAGATGCCGCGGCGATGTGGGGATTTAGGGACTATTTATCTGCCAGGCGACCTGAACAAAGATTGCAAAGAGGATTTAGAGGACCTCGCGAACTTTGCCGATAATTGGCTGGAATCGACTGAGAATTAAGAATTTGGAATTGAGAATTACAAAGAGTGGAAAAATGAGGAGATTAAGAAGGGCTTATCAAAGACATCAGCGAGAAAATAAAAGGTTTAAGCAGCGGGCGGTGGCGGCTGGGATGGCAGCGGCGATAACTTTCGGGGCAGGCGTCAGTATTAGTAAGGCCGCCGGGCTGGATCCGCACCAGCTTGTTGTCAAGTGTGATGTGGATGCGGATTTGCTTGCCAATAGAGAAGAAATCGCTATCGGCTACAAGGTATTTAGGGCAGACCAGAACCGCAATGGGATACGCGATGGTGTGGAGCTGGCAAAACTGTGCCGAGAGGTTGTGAAGGGGCTGCCGGTTTATCCGCCAGGACCGCCGCCAGGCGATATATATAAAATTGAGCATGCCCTCGATGGGCTTGAGATGTGCGATGTTTGCGGGCAGTGGATACACATGGGCGGCTGGGAGATTATCAATCTAAAACTGGGTTTGAAGTATCCCGACCCGAACGACTCTATGGAGGATATGTTTTTGCCGGATTTGGCCCTACACTATATGGAACATGGCTCATTCGATTGCTACGGCAGCCGGCACAAAGGAAGAGTGGATATTGCAAGATTATTGAGGGTGCTCGAAGTGCGTTTTCCTTATGACCCAAACGAACACCAGTTGCCCGTTACCGGCAATGACCTCGACGGCGACCTTCTGACGGACAACGAGGAACTATCGGTGGGCTGGAACCTGTATGAGCCGGACCAGAACGCCAATCTCATTCCTGATGGGCCGGAACGCGCCAACCGATGTGCAGAAATAATCGATGCACTGCCGGTCTATGAGCCAAACACGCCCGGCATAGAAGAGCCTTACAAGATAAACTATTTTCAAAAAGGCATCGAGACCTGCCATATATGCTCCGCACTGGTCAATATGGGTTACTGGCTGGTAGTGAACCCAAATCTCGGTCTTTCCATTGCGGTGCCGGATATTGTGTGTCACTATATGAAGCACGGTTCATTCAGTTTCGCCGGCAACGTCCACGGCAAAGGCAGAATAGACGTCAATCTTCTGGTGAACGTCCTTGGGGAGAGATACAAGGTATCTATTGATTTAGGGCCTTACAACACTCGCGGAGACTTCAATGAAGACCACATAGTAAATCTCTCGGACCTCGCCGATTTTGCCAATCAATGGCTTGCCTCTACCGACCCTAACGAGGATGAATGTTATAGATAATAGAAGGAGCGAAGATTTTGGATTACAACCTGCCCGAGGTCAAACGGGTCATAGCGGCTCTTAAAGAAATCGACTTCGAGCTGGCATATTTGGTCTTGCTCACTTGTGAGGGGGTCAAGCCGTTAAGCAGATGGGAGAAACCTTTAGATAAGCAAGGGCTTGAACTTTTGCAGCAGATAGGGCTGCTGACTAAGCAAATCCGGCGCACGGTCAAGACGGGAGCGGAGGTGATTGAGACAATATTTAGCCGAGCGTCCGGCTATATTCAATTTTACGAGAATCGCTTTGAGAACACGCCGATAGACAAATCCACACAAACTCAGCGGCTTGAGGGCTATCTTTTTGGGTATCCACCTTGCTGTATTGAGCAGTATATAAGACATCCCTACGCGCAGAATAATCTGCCGACTGAGGACCAGAAGATTCTATTTCACTGGGCGTGCAAGGACTGCAAAACTACACCTTTGTTGCTGCCTATCTACAAAAGTGTCTATACCCGCCTCAATAACTACTAAAGGCAATAGG
>CAZKOQ010000319.1:0-4192 GCA_964554425.1 uncultured Pirellulales bacterium
GTAACGTTGCCTCGGTTCTCATCGAAAAGCCCACGTGTGGCGACTTCCTGCCCATTATGGACGGCGGATTCAGCCTGCAGTATAGCCCGCTGCTGGAGTACCGCGAAGGCAAGGGGATGGTGCTGTTCTGCCAGATGGACGTGACCGGGCGCACGGAGACCGATCCTGCGGCCCAGACACTGACCTCCAACATCTTCGAATACGTCAGCGAGTGGAAGCCGTCGCCGCGGCGGGAGGCGATTTACATCGGCGAACCGGCAGGGAGGGTGCACCTCCAAGCGGTGGGGCTCCGGCTTAGCTCCTACGGCGGCGGTGAACTGAAGGCAGACCAGGTGTTGATCGTCGGCCCAGGCAGCAAGGGTCTCGCGGCGCACGGCGGCGCCGTTGGCGCGTTCCTGAAGGCGGGCGGGCACCTGCTGGCCATCGGCCTGATACAGGAAGACGCGGATGCGCTCCTGCCTTTTAAGATTTCGATGAACCAGGCCGAACACATCAACACGTACTTCGAGCCGCTGGGGGCAAACTCGCTGCTGGCGGGCGTCGGGCCGGCGGACGTGCATAACCGCGACCCGCGCACGACCCCGCTTGTGTCTGGGGGCGCAAACACCGTCGGAGATGGTGTGCTCGCCGTCGCTTCGGGCGCTAACGTGGTCTTCTGCCAACTGGCACCCTGGCAGTTCGAGTACCGAAACAACTTCGGGCTCAAGAGGACGTTCCGGCGCACCAGCTTTCTCCTGACGCGGCTCCTGGGCAACCTGGGTGCGAGCGGCGAAACGCCATTGCTGACCCGATTGTCAACCCCGGTTGGAAGCAATGAAACCAGCCGGTGGCTGCAGGGCTTCTACCTGGACGAGCCTGAAGAATGGGATGACCCCTACCGCTTCTTCCGCTGGTGACAGAGGTGTCCGGGAGGACCTGACCGCCGCATTCCCCCGCCCTAAGGTTTCCTTGAACACACATTTAGGGGATACTATCCCCCGAAAGGGGTCATGGTATGTCCAAGAAATCCAGGGCGGTACAGGCTGCCATACTTTAAGGATGATACGCCTATTATCCTTGACCTGTCGGATCTTGCCAAACCGTTGGCCAGAAAGATGGATTATCTGGCCACAGTCCGTGATGGCAGCACCGGCGAATCCTCTCTTGGTAAGGCAAAAGCAAGAAGAGATAACCGTCTTGGAGCAGCGGCGGAACCAAATTGAAGATGGCAAACAGGAAAATACTTGTGACCCAATAAAGATTCTCGAACTTGCACAAAACGTTTCGGACCAATATGTTACGTTCTCTCCGCCCCAGAAACGTCAGATTGTCGAATCGGTCTTTTCGAACTTGCAGCTTGCCGACGTAAGTCTTTATGCGGAATACAGGTTACCGTTCTCGATCCTCACAGAGAATGCTAACCGTCCACCCGACTACGCCCGGCAGGATTCGAACCTGCGACCCCCGGTTTAGGAAACCGGTGCTCTATCCTACTGAGCTACGGGCGCTCCTGTATTTAAGTTATTGACATTGAACAAATTCTTGAACCTGCTGTCAACCATCTTTCGCCATCCGAATGGGATAGGAAGGGAATATGTTATCTCTTTTTCCAAAATTACCAAGAAAGTGAAAATTTGCTTGAAATTGGGCGGTTGGTTTGATATAAGTTAAGATTGTAAAATATGTAAGTTGTGGCCTCAAACCGCCAGGAACCTCTATGGTTCTGACTGCACAGAGATTTACAGGATAGGTCAAAAAGCTACTCTTATTTGGGTTTTTGAGGGAAGGAGGTAAAGACAGGTCCTGTTAAAGTTTTGCTTTGCGGGCACATTGGGAAGTGAGGATGAACGCCTTTCTAACTTTTTTTCGATTGTTTATGTGGGAATTGTCTAAAGCAGGCCCTTCGTCACGCTGTTGAGAAGGGCAGGCAAAATTACGTTATCAGTTTTTAATACCTGCTAAGGATAAAAATTGTTTTTGTATGTGGCCAAAACACGATCTTTTCAACCTTATGTTTAGGGAGGATTTCTTATGTGTAGAAAGTTAATTATGTTTTCTTTTGTGTTCATGCCGCTACTGGTTCATGACCCGGCTGTTTTTTCGGGGCGGCAGTTACCCAGGTGGATGTGTTATCCTGCCTGTCGATGAGTGGAAATCAATCCAGCTAAGTCGCAGAGCGACTGAAAGTGAGGAGTAAGTATCATGAGAACTCGAGTAGTCTGGTTGACAGCAGTTTTGTGCATAGGAATCATAGGAATCGGTTCAAGCCACGCACAAGAAAACCTACTGGCTAACGGTGGCTTTGAGGACGGCGTTTTTGCGCCGTGGAACACCTATGGTAGCGTTACCACAGAAGTGGTTACACAATTGGTGGGCGCAGCGGTTTCTGAAGATCCGATTGAGGGAAACTACTGCCTACATCTTGTCGTCCCGGTAGCAGGTGCAAATTTCTGGGATGCTGGCCTGCAGCACACAGGACATGTTTTTAAAGCAGGCAAGAAATACACTCTTTCGGCCTTTTGCAAGTGCAAGCAAGGCACACTGACGATCAATTTTAAGCCGGAGCTGGCACAAGATCCATGGACGGGATATGGTGAGCAGCCCTTTACTATGACCGACGAATGGGCAGAATATAGCGTAACAACCCCTGTTTTCGCTACGGACGCCAGTCCGGGGAGTATCACTTTCCACATCGCCTATGCTGCCGGTGACTTCTGGATGGATTACGTAAGATTTTACGAGGGCGACTATGTCCCACCTGAATTGGAGCCACGCCCGCTGGCGCGAAAGCCTAACCCGGCCGACGGTGCGAAAAATATGCCCAAATCGGTTATTCAGTGGTCGCCGGGTGATACCGCAGCAGCCCACGATGTATATTTCGGCTCTGACCTGACAGCCGTAACCAATGCTACTACTGACTCGCCCGAGTATATAGAGCAGACGAATCTGCTGTATTGCGCGGCAGTTACCGGTCTTCAAAAAGAGGCAACGACTTACTACTGGCGCATCGATGAGATGGAGGAAGGCGGCACGGTGCACAAGGGCGATATCTGGCGCTTTACAACAGCCCCCTTAAAGGCCCATACCCCTGTTCCGGCTGATGGGACTCTGTATATTGACCCAAATCTTGTTCTTACCTGGGGTCCGGGCTTCACTGTCAAGACAACAGCCGGACACCGTGTGTATTTCGGCACCGATGCAACCGCCGTGGCCAACGCAACAACCTCGACAGCCGGAATATATAAGGGAGCGAAGTCCAGCACCGCCTATAGCACAGGACTTCTCTCTAATGATACTACTTACTACTGGCGAATCGATGAGGTCAATAAGGACAACACGGTCGCCAAGGGCGATGTCTGGAGGTTCAAGACTCGAAAGGTCGGTGGAGGTCTGCGAGCTGAATATCATCACTGGTCGGGCACCTCTCCACCTTCCCGTGCAGCGGCCTTCTCCAACCTCCGGCTGACACGTCTCGACCCTGTGATTAACTTTAGCTGGGGCGACCCCGGCTCACCGGATCCAAACGTCAACCCCGATCTATTCTCGGCCCGATGGGTTGGTGAGATTGAGATTCCATTTACCGAGACATACACCTTTACCTCTGCCTCAGACGATGGTTTCCGCCTGTGGGTTAATGAGCAGCTTATCATTGACTCCTGGATTGACCAGGGAACGACAGAGCACAGCGGCACAATCGCCCTTACCGGCGGCCAGAGATATACCATCCAGGCGGAATACTATGAGAACGGCGGCGGCGCAGTTGCCCAGTTGTATTGGGCGAGCCCGTCCATACCGAGGGCTATCATTCCAGAACCTGCACTATCACCGCCTTTACGGGCCACAAGAGCTGACCCTGCTGACGATGCTGTCGGCGTAGAGGATACACCCACCCTCAAATGGGCGCCTGGAATGAAAGCGCTCAAGCACGATGTATATTTCGGCACAGATGAAACCGCTGTGACAAACGCTACTACGGCGACTGCCGGCATCTACAAAGGACGCATCGACCCCAATAAGTATGACATCGTAACACCGCTTGTATGGGGCGAGGAATACTTCTGGCGGATTGACGAAGTCAATACAGTCAATCCGGAGAGTCCGTGGAAGGGCTCTATCTGGAGCTTCACGGTAGCAGATTACCTCGTTGTAGATGAATTTGAGGACTACAACGACTATACGCCCAAGAGGATTTTCGAGAACTGGATTGACGGTC